>CAZLTO010000143.1:0-4476 GCA_964562475.1 uncultured Sphingobium sp.
TCGGCGAGCGAGCGGTCGCCTCCCTCTCCATCCGGGTTTTCCGTATCGGTGCTGGTGCGATCGTGAATCACCTGCGCCATCGCCTCGCCGCTGGCATTGAGCAGCGGAAAGCTGCGCGATTTCTCGATCCAATGCGGCAACCCGCCCTGCACGCCGAAGAAGAAATGATAGCCCAGCGAGAAGGCGAGGAAGGCGAGCGTCGCGATCACCAGTCCCTTCAACGCGCCAAAGCCTGCGCCGAGCACCCGGTCCACCGGACCGATCAGCGAGGAGCGCACGCCATCGCCTACCCGCCCGGCGACGAATTTGCCCGCGATGAAAGTGAGTGCAAACAGGCCGACAAAGGACAACAGCGACGCCGCGGCACCCGCACCGATCCACAATCCGGCAAGGTCGGTCACCGGCGCGAGGAACAGGCGCACCGCGATCACCGCCAAGGCCCAGGCGAGCAAGGACAGGACTTCCTGCACAAAGCCGCGCAGGAAGCCGGTAACGGCCATTCCCCCCATCAGCAGCAGCAAGGCCATATCGAGCGCGGTCATGCGCGTGCGTTATCCCCGGCCCAGCACCCGGTCAACATATACTGCGAGGGTCGCATGGCGCGAGAGGCGCATTCCGCCCTCCTCTCCGCTGATATTGGCGGGTACGCCAGCCTCTTCGAATCCCAACTTATGGGCTTCCCGCAGACGCAGCGCAGCATGAGACACGGGCCGTATCTCACCTGACAATGCCACCTCGCCAAAATAAACCGCGCCGCTCGGCACCGGGCGTTCAGCCAACGCCGAAACCAAAGCAGCCGCGACAGCCAGATCCGCGGCCGGATCTGCGATCCGGTATCCGCCCGCGACATTGAGATAGACCTCGCAGTTCGCGAAACTCAATCCGCAGCGCGCCTCCAGCACCGCGAGCAACATGGCAAGGCGTCCGCTGTCCCAACCGACGACCGCGCGACGCGGCGTTGCGCCGCTCGCAAGGCGGACGGTCAGCGCCTGGATCTCGACCAGCACCGGGCGGGTGCCTTCCAGCGCAGGAAACACGGTCGCGCCGGTCACATTTTCGGTCCGGTCGGTAAGGAACAGCGCGGAAGGGTTCGGCACCTGCTCCAGCCCCTGCTCCGCCATTGCAAACACGCCGATCTCGTCCGTGCCGCCAAAGCGGTTCTTCAAGGCGCGCAGGATGCGATATTGATGGCTGCGTTCGCCCTCGAAGCTCAGCACGGTATCGACCATATGCTCCAGCACGCGCGGCCCCGCGATGCTGCCGTCCTTGGTCACATGGCCGACGAGCACCAGCGCTGTGTTGTTTTCCTTGGCGAAGCGAATGAGTTCCTGCGCCGAAGCGCGCACCTGGCTCACCGTGCCGGGGGCGCTGTCGATCAGGTCACTGTGCATGGTCTGGATCGAGTCGATCACCAGCAGATCGGGCACATCTCCGCCCTGCCCCACGGTCGTCAATATGTCGCGCACCGAGGTCGCGCTGGCGAGCGAGACCGGCGCATCGCCCAGCCCCAGCCGTCGCGCGCGCAGGCGCACCTGATCCGCCGCCTCCTCGCCGCTGATATAGGCGACATAATGACCCGCCCGCGCCATTATCGCGGCGGTTTGCAGCAGTAACGTCGATTTGCCGATGCCGGGATCGCCGCCGATCAGCGTCACGCTGCCCGCGACCATCCCGCCGCCCAGTGCGCGGTCGAACTCGGCGATGCCGGTCGGCGTGCGTTCGGGCAGGGAAACATCGCTGTCGAGCCGGGTCAGCACCAGCGCCCGCCCGCCTTTCTGCAAGTCATGCCGCGCGGCGAACACCGTGGGCGCGGCCTCCTCGACCAGCGTATTCCAGCCGCCGCAATCGTCGCACTGCCCCTGCCAGCGCGTCGAGGAACCACCGCACTGCTGGCACACAAATGTCTTTTTCGCCTTTGCCATGCTCTCTTTATGCAGAACATTTGCAGAACATCAAGCGATAAAGGTGATTATCCCCTTTACATACGTAACAGAATGGCGTATATCATGGTGTATGAACAAGAAGCCCCAAACAATCGCGCAGTTTTTCAAGCAGTTTCCTGATGATGAGACATGCTTGCAGCACCTATTCGATGTTCGTTTTGGGCAGGGCTTTGAATGCCCTTCATGCGAGCGCCCTTCCAAGTGGTTCCGTATCAAGGCAGAGCGTGCCTATTCCTGCCAGTGGTGCGGTCATCACCTGCATCCGACCGTAGGAACGCCGTTCGAGCAGACCCGCACGCCGCTGCAAATGTGGTTCTATGCGATCTTCCTGTTCACCACGACACGCAACGGCGTTGCGGCGAAGGAATTGGAGCGTCAGCTAGGCGTCACTTACAAGACAGCATGGCGGATGGCTTCGTTGATCCGTGAGCATATGGCTAAGGTGGACGGCGATGATCCCGTGGGCGGTTTTACCAAGCAGGTCGAGATTGATGAGACATTCGTGGGCGGCGTGCAGGAAGGCGCGCAGGGCGGTAGTGGCAAGACAGTCGTTTTCGGCATGATGCAGCGCAATGGCGAGATCGTGACCAAGGTCGTCCCGAACCGTCGCCGTGCTACGCTGATCCCGATCATCAAGGAGCATGTGAAGCGGCACACTATCGTGCACACTGACGAGCATACGCCCTATATCACGCTGGGCCGTGAGGGCTATTTCCACCACATGACCAATCACGGCGCGCAGCAGTATGTTTCGCCCACGGGTTCCAGCGTGAACGGGATTGAGGGTTTCTGGTCGCAGCTAAAGCGGACAATCCACGGGACACATATTCACGTATCGCCCAAGCACTTGTGGAAATACGCCAAGGAAGCGGAATATCGCTTCAACCGTCGGAATTGCGAGGCTTTGATGCTTTCCGAGCTGTTGGGGACTTTTGAGCCATTGCCTTCAAAGTCCGATTAACCGCATCCTCATCACCTTCGGGATCGGCCTCATGTTCCTTGATGAACTGGTCAATTTTTCCGGTCTGGCGGGCTTGTTTGAGTGTTGTCATTCAACTTTAACTCCAAGTTATCGAAGCGACCCGCCATTTTCGCATCTAATGTTTCAATTTTTCCTTGAATTGACTGTTGTGTTACGGCCAAATTCTGCAGTTTCTCATTATTCGAATTATACACGGTCCATCCCACTCCTGCTAGAGCAAGAGCAACAAACGCTCCTCCGACTAGAAGGTTACGCACGTCCGTTCTCAACTCGCTTAAGCGAGTTTCTACTGTATGTGCCCAATCGCCTGGCCCACCACCCGAACCGCCAGTATGTGCGGAAACTGATTTGGTTTTTCCTGCCGAAGTTTGACCTGGGAATGATCTGGAGCCGGTCTGCTGGGTAGCAGAAGACAGGGGAATGACGTTCGTTTGTTGGGGCTTGGTCATCTATTATTCTTTGGAAACTTCTGTTTGCAAATTCTGATCTGCGATTGCCTTCAAAAGATTTGCTATTTGCAAAAACTGGTCGTTCGGCACTACTAGATTTAAGATGTGCCTCGCCTGCAACTCGCCTTCCTTCGCTAAATGTTCTGTAAAATGAATTTTTGTTATGTGTCCAGTCAACGAAACTCCATTTATCCCTTCGACGAAGACAGTTGGTGCGTCCTGAATTGTATTTATGACTGTTGGGATTGAGCCGGGACCAATCATCCCCACACCGCCCATCGGTATGTTGGGTGCAGTGCTTGTTTTGTCCATTCCTTTGTCCCCCGATTCGAAGGGGTAAAACTATAAGCATTTTTCCAATATCACCAGACCATCTCATTTGATGCCTCCATTCTGGATCATTCACGTATGCTAAGGGGATAATCGCCGCGATAAAGGCGATCACGCTGGAAACGATGGGATGCTTCGGGCATTGGAAGGGCAATGCCCCACACCGCGCGCCTTCCCGACAGCATCAGAATAGCCAGCTATAACATCCATAAGGGAATCGGCACGGACCGGCGTCGGAACCCGGAGCGTATTCTTGCTGTGCTGGCAGAAATCAATGCGGACATCGTGGTGCTTCAGGAGGCGGACCGGCGCTTCGGCACCCGCTCCGCGGCCCTGCCTCCCCAGATGCTCGATCTGCACAGCGCCTATCGCCCCGTGCCGCTCAATATCCACGCGGACAGCATCGGCTGGCATGGCAATGCGATCCTTGTCCGAAAGTCAGCCGAGCTCAAACACAGCGATATCATACATCTGCCCTGCCTTGAGCCGCGCGGCGCCGTTGTCGCGGAGGTGGGCATCGGTGGGCTGGATATACGGATCATCGGCATGCATCTGGATCTTTCCGGCCTCTGGCGGCGGCGGCAGGCGGCATCCCTCATCCATGCGCACGGGCTGATGCATGCCCTTCCCACGATCATGGCGGGCGATCTGAACGAATGGAACGCCGCGCGCGGATGTCTGGCCGATTTCGCGCGCCATTTTCAGTTTGCGGAAACAAGCCGGAGCTTTCAGGCCCGGCAATCCGGTGGGCCGCCCGACGCAACCGCTACCT
>CAZLTO010000144.1:0-4473 GCA_964562475.1 uncultured Sphingobium sp.
GAAAGGCAGCGCGCGCTGGCCCGCGTCGGAGCGCCCAGCGTGGTGGAGGATCTGATCAATAATCGCATGAACAGAGGCGGATAGGGGCCAGCGCTCAATTCGCCTGGATTTATACGGGTTGGGCGCTATCAGGCTGCTGAAAACCCTGCACTTTGGCGGCCTGTTTATGGGCTCAACGCATTACGCGTTAACTTGTTCCGGTAAGCTCGTTGTGGTTGTTGCCGGAGACGGTGCAGCACGTACCGGTGATATTTGCAGCGGCACGGTCCACTGCGTACCAAGCCATATCTTCAGCCAATCCCTGTTCAGGGCGCCCAACCGGAAGTGAGCCATCATGCCCACCCCCGGTTTCAGACAAGGCTTGCTATCGTGGAGAATCTCAACCGCCCCAGTGCGGCAGCCCGATACGGCTTTTTTGTCCTGCCTGGCCAATATGCGCCGCCAGCGCCATGATCTGGGTCTTGCGGCCCAAACGGGCTTTGCGTACCTCGCCCAGCGGCATGGAACGCAAGTTGCTGGTCGCAGTTTCCACCATTTTCACGGCCGTGGGCTTTCTGAAAAAATTGAAGGACATGGCAAATCTCCTTTGTTTTAAAGCTATGCCGACGCTTCAGTTAAAAATGACGTTAACTATAAGAACAAATCTCGTCACAATTAAGAAAAACTGCGGCCAATTCGAGTTCTTATTAACGCATATTTTACCACTTCTTTGAGCAAATTCCGATCACTTTAAAAATGGAAATATATCGTTAACTATATTATTCTTTAAAACGATTTTTTCTCTGGCGGTTCATGGGTTGACAGTAATTCCAGCAGATTACCGTCTGGATCGCGGAAATATACCGACTGGCCCCAAACCCCGTCAGCGGCGGGGCGCGGCGCGGGCCCTTCAATCACTGCGACGCCATTTTTCTCCAGCATCGCGGCGGCATCGGCAATCGGCCCCTCCCACCGGAAACACAAATCCGCCGATCCCGGCGTCGGCTGGCGCGCATGCGGGGCGGCGGGCGCCTTGGCCTGATGCACATTCATGCGGTTGGCGCCCAAGTGCATCGAGATGACCGGAATTCTGCCCTCGCGCCACTGCTTTTCCCACAATATTTCCGCCCCCAGCACATTGCGGTAAAACGCAATCGTCGCCTCCATATCGGCAACAGTGATAGCGTAATGGTCAAAGCCCTTGATCATGTTTGTCTCCCCGTAATTATGCGCGAGTGTGCCATGATTAGGGGGAGCAAAGCATACATGATTGCCCGCGTCTATACGGTGGCGTTTGAAGGGGTCGATACGCGCGAGGTCGATGTGCAGGTGCAGATCGCCTCGGGCCTGCCGGCGTTCACGGTGGTGGGCTTGCCGGACAAGGCGGTGGCCGAAAGCCGCGAGCGTGTGCGCGCGGCGCTGGGGGCCATCGGCCTCGCATTGCCCGCCAGGCGCATCACCGTCAATCTGGCGCCCGCCGATCTGCCCAAGGAAGGCAGCCATTTCGATCTGCCCATCGCGCTGGCGATCCTGGTGGCGCTGGATGTGCTGCCGCGCGATGAAATGGCGGGCTATACCGCCCTGGGCGAGCTGTCGCTGGATGGCAATATCAGTTTTGTGCCGGGGGTGCTGGCGGCGAGTATTGGCGCGGCGGCCGAGGGGCGCGGCCTGATCTGCCCCGCCGAATGCGGGCCGGAGGCGGCCTTTGCCTCGGCGGGTGAAATACTGGCGCCGCGCAGCCTGCTGAGCCTGATCAATCATTTAAAGGGTACGCAGGTTCTGAGTCCGCCAAAAGCGCTGGTTATAACGCCGTTGGATGCGGTCAGAGGGTTCGACCTGCGCGATATCAAGGGACAGGAAACCGCCAAGCGCGCGCTCGAAGTGGCGGCGGCGGGCGGGCATAATTTATTGATGCTCGGCCCGCCCGGTTCCGGCAAATCCATGCTGGCGGCGCGCCTGCCCGGGCTGCTGCCGCCGCTTGATCCCTCCGAGGCGCGGGAGGTCAGCATGGGCCCCAGCGGGGCGGTGAGCGCTGTCGGGCGACCGCCGACCGGGAACGTGCCCGGCACCGGGAAGCCCGGCTCGGCGTGCGCCCGCGGCCCCGGGGGGAGGGCGAGCACCTCGACCAGACTCAGCCCGCCGGGGGTCTCGCGCCAGTCGCCGGACACGATGCGGCCGATATTGACAAGGGCGGTGCGCATGGGAGCGATCCCTGGGTTGTCGCTGACTTAGTGACTCAGCCTTGCCGGGCGGCAGAGGCCTTCACGGACTCTGTATAGCCGAGACCGCCGACCCGGGCGTTGAGACGCCCGCGGTTCGCCACACAGAAGATCAGCGCGATCTCTTCCGGCAGCGGACCGCCCGGCAGCATCAGGCTCATGCCGTCATAATGCGAGCGGACATAGACGTCGGTCTTGGCGTTCATCGGCACGTCGATCAGCGCGCCAGGAGCCGCGACCTTGGTCATCGACGAAATCCACGCCGACGCGCCACCCATGGCGTCACGAAACGGCTCGGCGAAGGTCGTGGTGAGGAGCGCATTGGCATGCTCCTGTTCGCCGGCCAGGCCGACGATGCCGCCCTTGCCATAACTCTGGATCCCGTGCGGCCCCATGGCGGCCAGCGCCACCTTCGCCATCTGCGCGCCGATGCCCCTGCTCGCCTCGATCAGCGGCGTCAGATCCTCGACATAACGGCCGACATGCGGATTGGGCACCACCGCGATGACCGCCACCTTCCGCAACAGCGGATCCGCAAGCCGGCCCGCTTCCTGGAATTTGTCGTCCACGACAGTCAACAGACGTCGGATCGAAAGATCCATTGGCAAAGTCTCCTCGGTTTGTTATTGTTTGTAAATCATATTGTCTGACAATCTGTCAATGGGAAACGGACATGAATCTGCAGGGCGAGACGATCCTGTTCTCCGAGATGACCCCTCCCGGGGGCCAGGAAGCCGCTTTCAACAACTGGTACGATCGCGAACACATCCCGCTGCGGATGGCCCCGCCGGGCTTTCGCAGCGCCCAGCGCTATCGCGATGGCCATAGCCTGAACTATCTCGCGGTGTATGAAATGAACGCTCCGGACGCGCTCACCACGCCGGAGTACGGCCGGATCAAGAACCAGCCCTCGGACACAACCCGCACCATGCTCGGATCGGTGTCGGGCTTCACGCGATACATCGGCCAGGCCATTGGAGCGCACGGCCGGTCCGGTGCCGATCTGCTGTCGGCGCCCGTGCTTTATGCCGTGTTCTTCCAGGTGCCGGCTGAACGCACCGCGGAATTCGACTCATGGTATGCTGAGGACCGCGTTCCGCTGCTGCTGGACGATCCGAGGTGGATCGGGACGCGCCGCTTCGACGTTCTTGATGGCTCTCCACACGGCTACAACAGGCTTGCCTTGCATTACCTCGCCGATCGGCTGGTTCTGGATTCGGACGCGCGGGCCAAAGCGCGCGCAACGCCATGGCGCGCCCGCCTTGCGCAGGAGCCGTGGTTTCAGGGCAAGTATCTCGTGTTCGACAGCATCGGTTCGCGCCAGGTCGCGCAGGTCGCTGCATGACTGAGGAGCCCGCCGATTTCCTGACGCTGGTACGCTCGCCCGTCGCCGTGCGTGAGCTCGCCGCAGACACCCTGCGGCAGGCCATCATCCGCGGCGATCTGCTGCCTGGCGGGCGGCTGGTGGAAGCTGAGCTGTCGAAGCGAATGGGCGTGTCGCGCCCCTCGATCCGCGAGGCGCTGAGCCAGCTTGCCGCCGAAAAGCTGGTGACGATCGTGCCCAACAAGGGTCCATCCGTCGCCAACATCAGCTGGAAGGAAGCCCAGGAGATCTATCATGTGCGCAGCTTGGTCGAGGGCGAGGCGTCGTTTCTCTTTGCCGGCCGTGCCAGCAAGGCAGATCTCGCCGGGATGCGTTCGGCGCTGAAGGCCTTCGAGCAGGCGATGGCGCGTGACGTCACACCAGGTCTCGTTACCTCGACGGGCGCCTTCTATTCGATCATGCTCAATGGCTGCGGCAACCGCATCATCACCGTGGCTACCGAACAGGAACGGCGGGCCGCGCCGAACCGGCTTCGACATCATGCGGCGCGCCGAACACATGGCCAATCTCGTGCGCGATGGCGAATCGCTTTCGGCCCCTTTCCTGAATGTCTTCTTTAACCCTGATGAGCCCCCGCGGTCCGCTCCTGACCAGTCGGGCGTCCGCGGTATCGAGTGGTCCCTCAATGACCAGGACGCCAAGGGCCAGCGCAAGGTCTTCCAAGACGAGTTCCCGGGCTGAGGGGAACCGGTAGAGCCGCCAGAGTTTGCTCGCCGCCCCGGCGGCTATCACCTGCTGCCAGTGATCGGTCAGGCGATCTCGTCGGCGACAGTGCCGGCGCTCCGCCTCGACGCCATCGCGCGGGAGCCCGGCGCGGCACCGGGCGCGCCCCCGGCGGCACTGGGATCGGCACCGGGCACATCACACCCCGCAGCTGCAGCCCCAGCCCCA
>CAZLTO010000145.1:0-4438 GCA_964562475.1 uncultured Sphingobium sp.
TCACCAACACGCCGCCGATCGACGCCTATCGCGGCGCCGGCAAGCCCGAAGCCAACTATCTGATCGAGCGGTTGGTGAACCTTGCCGCGGTCAGGACCGGCATCGATGCGGTCAAACTGCGCCGCCGCAACATCGTCAGCAAATTTCCACATCGCACAGCGATGGGCATGAAGATCGACGGTGGCCGCTTCAAGGCGAACCTCAACGACGCGATCGCACTCGCCGACCGCGATGGCTTTCGCAAGCGGCGTAAGCAGGCGAGCAAAGCCGGCCTGCTGCGCGGCCTCGGGATTGCCTGCTTTCTCGAGACGTCGCGCGGCGTGCCGCTCGAGATGGCGCGCGCCGCGTTCGAGGCCGACGGCACGGTGTCGCTCGCTGTCGGCACCCAGTCCAACGGTCAGGGACACGAAACGGCCTATCCACAGGTTGCAGCCGACGTGCTGGGCTTGCCGATCGATGTCTTCCGCTTTCAGCAGGGCGACACGGATTTTCTGCCCGGCGGTAACGGCCATGGCGGCGCGCGTTCGATGCATATGGGCGGCACCGCGCTGGTCATGTCGTTGCGAAAACTGATCGAGAAGGGAAAGCTGATTGCAGCGCATCTCTTGCAAGCGCCGGCCGATCAGGTGGCTTTCGTCGATGGCCGCTTTGTCGTGCGGGGCACCGGCCGCGCGATCGAGATCGGCAAGGTAGCCGATGCCGCGCGGGATGCCGCCAATCTGCCGGAAGGAATGATTCCGGGGTTCGAAGGAAGCGCGACCAACTCCTCCGACCTCTACAATTTTCCGAACGGGTGCCATGTCGCGGAAGTCGAGATCGATCCGGACACCGGCGTGGTGCGGCTCGATCGCTACACCATCGTCGATGATTTCGGCAGCCTCATCAATCCGCGCCTGGCGCTTGGCCAGGTGCATGGCGGCGTGGTGCAGGGCATCGGGCAGTCGTTGCTGGAGCACGTGGTGTTCGATCCCGAGGGACAGCTGCTCAGCGGCTCCTTCATGGACTACACGCTGCCGCGCGCGCAGGACCTGCCGAATTTTGCCGGCGGCCTCAACCCATCGGCGCCAACCGCATCGAACCCGTTGGGCGTCAAAGGCACCGGGCAGGCTGGCAGCATCGCCGCACCCCAGACCATCATGAACGCCGTGCTCGATGCGTTGTCGCCGCTCGGCATTGATGAGCTGGACATGCCGGCGACACCGTATCTGGTGTGGAGCGCCATCCAGGCGGCGCGTGGGCGAACATCGGGGCGGATTTCGACATGAGCCGGGCCGCCTACGTCGCCGTCGATTGGGGCACCAGCAGCTTTCGGCTCTGGCTGATGAACCCGGCTGGCGACGTGCTGGCGGAAAGGCGCAGCGCGGAGGGCATGATGGCGGCGGCCAAAATCGGCTTTGCCACCGTGCTGCAATCGCATCTCGATGCTGTGAGCGCCGCCGAGAACTTGCCGGTCGTGATCTGCGGCATGGCGGGCGCTCGTCAGGGATGGGTCGAAGCCGGATATATCGACACGCCGGCCAATCTCGCATCCATTCTGGATCGCGCGGTCCGGGTTCCCGGGCAATCGCGTGACATCCGGATCCTTCCGGGCATCGCGCAGCGCGATCCCAAGGCGCCGGATGTGATGCGCGGCGAGGAAACCCAGCTTCTCGGTGCGCTCGGCGCCGATGGCGAAGCGCTGGTCTGCATGCCCGGCACCCATTCGAAATGGGCGCATGTGCGCGGCGGAACGGTCGAGCGCTTCACGACGTTCATGACCGGCGAACTCTTCAGCGCGGTGTCGCAAGCGACGATCCTGTCGCTGGCGGTAGCCAACGCCGATGAAGCCCTCGATACCGAGGCATTCAAGTCGGCGGTGTCAGCCGCTTTTGAAGCACCTGCATCGGCCGCGAACCTGCTGTTCCAGGTGCGCGCGGGTCAGCTTCTGTTTGGCGGCAGCCCCGCCGCGGCCCGCGAGAAGACATCGGGAACCCTGATCGGCCTCGAATTGGCGGCGGGACTCGCCGGCAATAGTTCAGTGCGCGGCGTCACATTGGTTGCGTCAGGCAGGCTGCATGAATTGTATCGATTGGCGTTTGGCAGGCTTTCGGTTGCCGTCCAATCCATCGACTCCGATGATGCGGTCCGTCGCGGTCTTTCCAACGCGGCCATAGCCATCTGGAATTTGTAGAAGGATCGAGCGCATGAACCCTGTGCCATTTCCGCCGATGAAGCGCCCGCTGGTTGCGATCCTGCGTGGCGTGAAGCCCGATGAGGTGGAGGGCATTGTCGACGTGCTGATCGGGAGCGGCATGACGGCGATCGAGATCCCGCTCAACTCGCCGGATCCGTTCAGCTCGATCGCGATCGCGGTGAAGAAAGCTCCCGCGGAAATCCTGATCGGTGCGGGCACCGTGCTGACACCGGAAGATGTCGAGCGGCTCAATGATGTCGGCGGGCGGCTGATGGTGTCCCCGAACGTCGACCCGGAAGTCATTGCCAGCGCCTGGGACCGCGGCATGGTCACGATGCCCGGTGTGTTTACGGCGACGGAGGCGTTGCTGGCGGCCAAGTCTGGCGCTTCTGCGCTAAAATTCTTTCCGGCAGGCATCCTTGGCGCATCGGGGATAACAGCGATCCGCGCCGTTCTTCCCGCAAACCTGATGATCGCTGCCGTGGGCGGAATCTCCGACAGCAATTTCGGGGAATACACCAGGGCCGGCATTCATGCGTTCGGCCTCGGCACCAGCCTCTACAAGCCGGGCATGACAGCGGCCGAAGTCGCGGAACGCGCCGAGGCAACGATCCGCGCGTATGATATGGCGATGCAGGGATCGAAATAGTTCGGCGAACGGATCCCTGCGAAGATTCGCGCGAATTGGGCCGTGAACCCATAAACTCGACAGTGACCGGGAATGGGTGATAAGCGGACGTGGGATGAATCTGGTTTGCCAGAAGTACGTCGCTCGTCGCTGATAAGAAAAACATGCTGCCAAAACTATTGACCTATGACGAATGCGAAAGCGCGCTCAGTTGGTCTGGCGCGGTCGACGCTCTGCGTCGGGGACATAAGCTTGCACGCCCGCTGCAAGAGGATTTGTTTCTGGGTTCGGGTGCTGCAAGGCTTGTGAATCGTGCTGCGCAGATCGAGGGGCTCGGCTTTGTGATCAAGGGCGAGAGCGTGTTCTCCGGCAATGCAGAGAAGGGGTTGCCCTCCATACAGGGAGCGGTCTTGCTGTATGATCCTCACTGCGGTTCACTCCGCGCGGTCATTGAGAGCAGACTGGTCACGCAGTACAAGACCGTGGCGGACTCCGTTCTGGGAGCTCAATACCTGGCGCGCCCCAACAGCCGCCACCTTGTCATTGTCGGAGCAGGCATGGTGGCTTCGACGCTGGCGCGGGCATATGACGCAACCTTTCTTGGCGTTGAGCGCATTTCGATCTGGTCGCGGCGTCCAGAGCGGGCGCAGGCTCTTGCCGCAACGCTTAACGGTATCAGGTCGGAGGTGGTGGCCATTACCGATCTCCCAAAAGCAATTGGACAAGCCGATATCGTTGCGGCTGCGACCATGTCTCAGCAACCGGTCATTCTGGGGCAATGGGTGCGCCCGGGCACCCATGTCGATCTGATTGGGGCGTTCACCCCGCAGATGCGCGAGGCTGATGACAATTTGATTGCCTCGTCTTCGGTGTATGTAGATTTCTTAGATACGGTCGTCGACCGGATCGGAGAGCTTATGCAGCCGATCCAGTCCGGCGTTATTACGCGGGATCATGTTCGTGGCGATCTCTACGATCTGGTGGCGGCGGACAGTTCCAGTCGTCAATCCGAAAGCGAAATTACCCTCTTCAAGAATGGTGGGGGCGCACATCTTGATCTCATGATCGCGGATTACGTCGTGAATTCAGTTCAAACGCAAACTTCACTCACGCAAGGCGCCTGAGTAGCGGCTACGGCATCACACGGGTCAGTTCGCCAGGCTGCTTGGGATTGCTGCGACTGAAGCGCCAGATCGATCGCTCGGGGAACGCCTTGCGCAACGCGGCGGCGTCCGCGCCTGCGCGCGCGTACAGCACGGCCGCGTCCATCGACGGCGGGTTGCGCGCAAGGTCCCACCCATGGAGTCCCGGGCCGTTGGTGTCGTCCAGAATCACGACCGCGTTCCCGGTCACGGCTTGTTCCGCCAGCCTGAACGGCTCCTGGCGCGAAAACACCTGGTGCTGAAAACCAGTCAGCACCAGCGGCCAGGTGCCAACAAGAAAAAGCAGGCAGGTCATGGAGGCGAGCGGCAGCATCGCCCGATCGATCGGTCGCTCCAGCCTCGCCATGACGGAAGGCAGTGCCGAGACGATGGTGACGATCATCAGCGGGAACGCATCGAAATAATAGCGGGGGCCATACCGGTTGCCGCCGAGGTCTGCGAAAGCGACATAGGCGAGCACGAAGCCGGGAAAGA
>CAZLTO010000146.1:0-4408 GCA_964562475.1 uncultured Sphingobium sp.
AAGATCAAGGGCGCGTTCAAGTCGCTGATGGACGAAATGCTCGGCCCCGATTTCAAGCGCGCGGTCTCGGAGAAGATCTCGATCGATCTCGCCGGCCGGCCAACCATGTACACGATCCGCGGCTACACCCGCGCCCGCGACGGAAAGATCCACACTGACAGCGAAACCAAGCTGATCACGGTTCTGCACTACCCCAATGGCGACGCCTGGCCGAATCAATCAGATGCTGTGGAAGGCCGAATTCGCGGCCGGCAAAATTCTCGAAGTCCGGGCCATCCTCGGCATAGCCTTGCGACATACGGGTCGCGTCGGAGAGCGATCCAGCTCCCTCGCCCCGCATGGAAGCAGGCGCGGCATCGTCACCGTCGCCACGATCCTGAAGCGTGCTGTCATTATCGAGCGGATTATCGGTCGCCACCGCATCGTCGCGCATCATCGCATCGCTGGCGGCCTCGCCTGTAAAATGGGCGACTTCAGGCAAGGCATCCGGCTCCCGCGAGCCATCCCCGTCCTGCCCTGCCCCGCCGCGCGCCAGCTCCAGCAGCGGATTCTTCTCCAGCTCGCCCGCAATATAGGTTTCAATCTCGATATTGGAGAGCGCCAGCAGCTTGATCGCCTGCTGCAACTGCGGCGTCATTACCAGCGACTGGCTCTGCCGCAGGTCGAGGCGGGGCGCGAGTGCCATTATCGTGCGCCCCCGCCCATGTTACATCGAGAAGCTCTCGCCCAGATACAGGCGGCGGACATCGGCATTGGCGACCAGCTCTTCCGGGCTGCCCGCGAACAGCACCTTGCCATCGTAGATGATGCAGGCGCGATCGACTATCTCCAGCGTCTCGCGCACATTATGATCGGTGATGAGTACGCCGATGCCACGGGTGCGCAGCTGCTTCACCAGATCGCGGATGTCGGCGATGGAGAGCGGGTCGATGCCCGCGAACGGCTCGTCAAGCAGCACGATGGAAGGATTGGCGGCGAGCGCGCGGGCGATCTCGCAGCGGCGGCGTTCGCCGCCGGACAATGCCATTGCCGCCGAATCGCGCAGGCGCATCAGGCCGAATTCCGAAAGCAGCTCCTCCAGCCGGGCAGCGCGCGCCGATTCATCCGGCTCCGCCAGTTCCAGCACCGCCTCGATATTCTGCGCCACCGTCATGCCCCGAAAGATCGAAGTTTCCTGCGGCAGATAGCCGATGCCGAGAATCGCGCGACGATACATAGGCAGACCGGTAATATCATGTCCGTCGAGCGCGATGCGCCCGCTGTCCGGGCGCACCAGCCCCATGATCGAATAGAAGCAGGTGGTCTTGCCTGCGCCGTTCGGACCCAGCAGGCCGACCACTTCCCCCTTGGCGACGGTCAGCGACACATCGGCGAGCACCGGGCGCCGGGCATAACTATCCGCCGGCGATACGACCTCAAGACCACCGCGCGTAGCGAGCGCAGCCTCGCCCTGTGCAGTCGTTTGGCTCTTTCTCTCGATGGTCGCAACATCATCCATGACGCGTCTCTGTTCGCACAAATAAGGTTAAGGGAAAATAAAAATCTGACCGGCGCAAGAAAACTGGCAGGCTTTGTGCGTGACAAATTGCGACGGTCAAGCCCGTTCCACCGCCCATCCCATTCTCGCGGCGAACCGGGGATTATTTCGGGTTCGTTCCTGTGCGTTCCGGCACTGTGAACGTGCCTGTCACCCGGCCACCCTTGCCGCTGGCGCCCGGTTGCGCCGCGCGACCATCCACAGTCGAGCGCCCGCTGTTGAGATCCATCACCAGCCTGCCGCCGGAGAGGCGATTGCTGCCCTGATTGAGTTGCACATTCCCAAGCATGGTGATTATGCGTGTGTTGAGATCATAGATTGCGACATCGCCGCGCGCACGGTCCGTCCCGCGCGTCACGACAACATCGCCGGATGCATCCATGCGCTGAATCTGGACGCCATCACTACCGGTGCCGCCATTATTATATGCTATCGTCATCCGCGCGGCATCGAGAATCAGCCCCGCCTGCGTGACATGAACATTGCCGGAAACGACCACCCGGTCCGCCCGGTCCTGCACCTCGATCCGGTCCGCCGAGAAATCCACCGGCGCGTTGCTGTCATGCCCGCGCAGTAACTGTCCCTGTGCCGGGCCGCCGCCCGTAACGACAGGCGCGACAACCGCAGCCGTGCCGAGCACGAAGGAGAGCGACGCGATCAGAAGCGGCCTTTTCATATCAACGCCCTTTGATGCTATTTTGTTCGATGCGCAAGCGGGCATTGCCCTGCAGCGTCACGGTTTTGGCTTCAAGATCGGCATAGAAATGGTTCCCGCTGAAGGTGCCGAGCGGCATCCGCCCGTAAACCGCTCCTTTGCTGCCCATCGTCCGCTTCTTGATGTCGATGTCCACATCGCTCGTCGTCAGCCGGTATCCGCCCGCGCCGTTGAACTGCACCGGGCCGGTAACGCCGACCTTTTCCGTCTCCAGATAATAGCGCCCGGTATTGGCCGTGAGCACCGCCGGCCCGTCCTGCATCAGAATTCGCGCAGACAGATCCTTCATCTCGACAATCGGCTCGCGCGAGCTTTTCTGCACCGCCGATCCCGCACGGATCGGGAAGGGGTGGCCCTTGCTGTCCTGCCCGCGATAGAGCGCCTCGCGCACCTTCAGCCTCTCGCCCGCGATATCGACCTCGCGCTTGTCCAACAAAAAGCTCACCTCGCCGCGCATTGTAAACGGCGCGGTGATCAGAAACAGGCCGAGCACGCCGACACACACCGGCAGGATTTTTTTCAGCAACCCTATGGTCTTGTCGTGCGATCCGCCTGGGAGGGCCCATAACTGGCGTATGCTGCGCTGGCTATCGGCAAGGCGGGACATGGCGGCTCAGCTCAACTCCGCAGACGATCACACATGCGCGAAAATGTCGATCTCGGGCCATCCGGCAAGATCGAGCTGCGCGCGCGCGGGCAGAAAATCGAAGCACGCCTGCGCCAGTTCCATGCGCCCTTCGCGCACCAGCCTTTTGTCCAGCTCCTCCTTCATCGCGTGGAGATAGCGCACGTCGGACGCCGCATAATCGCGCTGCGCCTCGCTCAGCACCGGGCCGCCCCAGTCGGAGCTCTGCTGTTGCTTGCTGATCTCCTGACCCAGAAGCTCGCGCACCAGCTCCTTGAGGCCATGCCGGTCGGTATAGGTGCGGATGAGACGCGAGGCGATCTTGGTGCAAAAGACCGGCGCGCAGAGCACGCCCAGATAATGCTGGATCGCCGCAATATCGAAGCGGGCGAAGTGGAAAATCTTGAGGCGGGCCGGGTCCGCAATCACCGCCTTGAGGTTGGGCGCGTCATAGCTGCTCCCCGGCGCAAAGCGCACCAGATGCTCGTCGCCCTTGCCATCGCTGATCTGCACGACACACAGCCGGTCGCGCGGTGTAATCAGGCCCATCGTCTCGGTATCGATGGCGACGGGGCCATCCGCCAATACGCCCGCAGGCAGATCTTCTTCGTGGAAATAGACTGTCATTGCCTCCCCTTATCCCCCCGAGTGCCAAGACACAACGGAACAATGCACGGTCGCGTTGCTCTTTCGGACCGGGCCGCGACATGGTAGAGCGGCAGTATCAAATGCCTTTGAATCTGTGAGTGCGCCATGAACGATCTGACCCAGACCCCCGAAATGCTGATCGGCGCAATGGCCGCGCGGGCGAGAGAGGCGGGCGCCATCCTTGCGCTGGCGAGCGACGCGGACAAGGCGCACGGGCTGGAACTCGCCGCGCAAGCGCTGCGCGACAAGACCGACGCCATCGTCCGCGCCAACGCGCAGGATATGGACAACGCCGCCGCCAATGGCCTCTCTCCCTCCATGCTCGACCGGCTGCGTCTCGACCCGGCGCGGATCGAGTCGACAGCAGCGGGCGTCGAGCAGGTCGCGCATCTGCCTAATCCGCTGGGTGAAGTGATCGACGAAACGCAGCGCCCCAACGGTCTCGTGCTCCAGCGCGTGCGCGTGCCGCTGGGCGTGATCGGCATCATTTACGAGAGCCGCCCCAATGTGACGGCGGATGCGGCGGCGCTATGCCTCCGCGCGGGCAACGCCGCGATTCTGCGTGGCGGTAGCGAGGCGATCGAGAGCAACCGCGCGATCCACGCCGCGATGATCGAGGGCATAAACGCGGCCGGGCTCCCCGCCAACGCGATCCAGCTTGTTCCTACGACGGACCGGGCGGCGGTTGGCGCGATGCTGCGCGCGGCGGGACTCATTGACCTCATCGTACCGCGCGGTGGCAAATCACTCGTCGCGCGTGTGCAGGAAGAGGCGCGTGTCCCTGTGCTCGCGCATCTCGATGGCATGAACACCACCTATGTTCACGCCTCGGCAGACCCGGATATGGCGCGCGAACTGGTCGTCAACGCCAAGATGCGCCGCA
>CAZLTO010000147.1:0-4408 GCA_964562475.1 uncultured Sphingobium sp.
GGGGCGGCCCTCGGGAGGGCCGCTGACGGAAGCGGCGATGGCGATGACGCGGCGCTCGCGGCTCGCGGGCTTCCGCCTCAACGCGCCGGACAAGCGCAGTGCGCACTTCCTGCTCGATGGCGCCCCCTGCGAGGTGTCTCTGCATGGCCCCGGCGCCGAGGAGCCCGCGCCCTCTATGCTGGTGGCGGAAGGCGGGCAGGTGTGGCGGCTGGAGCCGTGGCGGGTCGATGCGGGCGCATCCTGCCATGCGGGCGACGGGGCGATCCTCTCGCCGATGCCGGGCCGCGTGATTGCGGTGGACGTGAAGGTGGGCGATGCGGTAGCCAAGGGCCAGAAGCTCATGACGCTTGAGGCGATGAAGATGGAGCACGGACTCGTCGCGCCGTTCGATGGCGTGGTGGCCGAACTGCTGGTTTCGGCGGGTGCGCCGGTTGAGGTGGAGGTGCAACTGGCAAAGGTGGCGCCAGAGGGGGAAAGCGAGTGACCGGCAGATATTATGACGAATGGCAGGTGGGCGACCGGATCGAGCATCCGATCCGCCGCACAGTCACCGAGACCGACAATCTGCTGTTTTCCACCATGACGCATAATCCGCAGCCGCTCCATATCGATGTGGAAGCCGCGAAAGCCTCGGAATTCGGTCAGATTCTCGTCAATGGCACCTTCACCTTCAGCCTGATGGTGGGCTTGAGCGTCGGCGAAACCACGCTCGGCACGCTGGTCGCCAATCTGGGCTATGACAGGCTGGTGATGCCCAAGCCGGTGTTCCTCGGCGATACGCTGCGCGCGACGAGCGAGGTGACGGAGTTGCGGCCGAGCAAATCCCGCCCGGGCCAGGGCATCGTCACCTGGAAGCACCAGATGCTCAACCAGCACGATGAGTTGGTGTGCGAGTGTTTACGCAGCGCCTTGCTGAAAGCCAGACCATGAGGCTGCGCTCGCTGCTGTTCGTCCCCGGCGACCGGCCGGAGCGGTTCGCCAAGGCGGCGGCAAGCGGCGCGGACGCGATCATTCTCGATCTGGAAGACAGCGTTGCGCCCTCGCGAAAGGCGGAGGGGCGTGCGGCGGTAAGCGACTATCTGGCGGGGCCGCGCTCCGTCACCACCATTGTGCGCATCAATCCGCTCGACAGCGGGCTCGCGGAGTTCGATCTCGCGGCTGTCCTCACGGCGCGACCGGATGCCATCATGCTGCCCAAGGCGGAAGGGGCGATCAGTGTCGTGCGTCTGCATGGCATGATGGGCGATGCTGCCGTGCCGATCCTGCCCATCGCCACGGAGACAGCGGCGGCGGTGTTCGGGCTGGGGAGCTTTAGCGATGTTGCGCAGCATCTGATCGGCCTCACCTGGGGCGCGGAGGATCTGCCGGCGGCGATTGGCGCCGCTACCTCGCGCGAGGAGGACGGGCGCTATACCCCGCCTTATGAGATGGTGCGCGCGCTGACCTTGTTTGGTGCGCATGCAGCCGGGGTTGCCGCGATCGAGACGGTCTACCCCGCGATAACCGATCTCGAGGGCCTTGCTGCCTATGCGGCGCGCGGGCGGCGCGACGGCTTCACCGGGATGATGGCGATCCACCCGGCGCAGGCGCCGGTCATCAACGCCGCCTTCAGCCCCAGCGCGGCGGAAGTCGCGCACGCGCAGGCGATTGTGGATGCTTTTGCCGCCAATCCCGGCATGGGTGCTTTTCAGCTTGACGGCAAGATGATCGACGCGCCGCATTTGAAGCAGGCGCAACGGATATTGCAGCTCGCGGAGGGTTGAGAGAGGCTCGCCTATGCCTCCGCTCGGCCCCATAGGCCCCCTATACACTTTGGAGCGGTGAAGGGAACCACAAAAAACAACCCAAACACCTAATATTCTTCCAGAAATCACCGATAGAAAATTTCTATAAGCCCCCAATTTAGCCCCCAGATTTTTCAGGGGACGGGTTCGAAGCTTAAATGCCGCGCATGGTGGCGTTCCACTGACCCTATCATAAAGGGTGACCGTGACAAATGGCAATGTATGGACTCGAGAGCTATGGGGTTTTCGGCACAGCCGGCTCACAGCCCGAATCTGCCTAGCGGGCAAGCCGCTCGCTGCGAAGCAGCGCTTCGAGCGACGCGACGGGTATGAGCGTCATGCTGCCGATCTTGATGGTTTCGATCCTGCCCTCGGCGATGAGGAGATAGAGCTTGGATCGTCCGATGCCGGTCATTTTGCAGGCGTCCTTGATCCTTACGGTGATGAGCCTGGGCGAGGGATCGATGCTCATGACTGTTCGTCTTTTGTGGGGAGCGGGATCATCTCGCCGCTGTCGGAGCGGGCAAGGCGCTGCTCGACCAGCTTCATGAAGCTCGTGTAGCGGGCACGGCCAAGCTGAGCGGTTTGCGAATCGAACGCGGGCTGATGCGCGACCAGGGTGAGCTGGTGGCGAATGAACAGGCCGAGCATTTCGGAGAGGGCATCGACCTTGCGCTCCAGGCGCTCGGTGGCGCGGTTCTGCCGGTCGAGCCGTGGCCCGAACCTCTGGTCGAGCTCGTTGGCGCCCTGACGTTCGAGCCAGGCTGTGAGCGCATCGCTCAATATCTGTGTCTTGGTCGTGCCCGGTTTGGCGGTTAACGCCTCGAGCTTCTCCGAGAGGTGATCGGGCAGGTAAAATTGATGGCGGGTCTTGAACGTCTTCATGGGGCATGAGGATGCGCTTCTGGAGGCAGAAGCGACAGGGTCTGTCTGGTGCAGTGGGGTATCTGTTCGGGTTCAGCCGATATCGAGCCCCCTTGCCCTGCCGCCGATGGTCCAGCTGATGGGGCCCTCGCGCATGATGCCGGAGACCGGCTTGCCGATCGCGCGCTCGAGGACGGGGCGCCAGGGAACGAGGGAGAACTCCCGGGACTTCTCGATCAGCGCATAGCGCCTGTCGCCTACCGTTATGGCTTTGCGAAATGTGCCCTCAATGCGTTCGCCGGATTGGGGCTGGACATGGGCAAGGCCGGTCTCCTTTTCGATGTCGGCAATTATGCGGGACATCTCGCGCCGCTGTAGCAGGGCGAGAAGATTGCGGCGCGTGCGGATACTGTTCCCCTCCTGCTCGGCGAGTCCCTGTTCGACAAGCCAGGCGCTGCGCTGCTTGAGGGCCTGGCGCACCTCGACGCCAAAGCCGCCCGCAAGGCGCTCAGGCGTTGCGCTGCTGAGCTTCCGGTCGAGCCATGTCGCGCCGTCATGGGCGGGGAGCTGCTCCAAGGGACGCGCCGAGAGCGTCTCGATCCGTGCTGGCAGGCGGTTGCTCTTCTCCCTCTCATAGCGCTCGGCATCGGCAAGATGATCGGGGCCGATGATCCAGCTGCCGTCTGGCTGTCGTTCTGGCTTGCCGATGAGGCGGCGTATAGCTTCCAAGCGGCGGACATGGGCCTGCGCCCTGTCATGGCTCATCATCGGATCATGTGCGAGATGGAGATCGACGCTGTAGCGGCCGCCCTTGTCTTGTGCGACCGAGGCGATGGCGCGGTCGGCGGTGCGCAGTTCGATCGGGGCGGGCGTCACGCGCAGGATCGATCCCTTGAGATAATCCTCAGCGTCCTCTCCGATATCGATATAATGGCTCTGGCCATCCACGGCATCGATGACGAGGTAGCGCCTATCGCGATGTTCGTCCGACAGGCCGGTAGCAACCACCCTGCCGACGATCTCTTCGCCCGGTGCCAGCGTGGTGAGGTTCTGATGCTGTGGTGGACGGTAGATACCCGCCTTGCTTAGTTCGCGATTGAGTGTTCGGATGATGTCGCCACGCTCGCCCAATTGCCGGAGTCTGGGTTCTAGCTCGCGCTCGAGGGTCCAGCGTCCATCCTTCCGCTCTTCGACCAGGCCGAGCCGCGCCAGCGTGCGCAGCCGCCCAACAAGCGCAGCATGCTGGCGCGGATCGGTTTCACGCAAGGTGAGACTGCCATCTTCATTGGCCATGCGCATCAGTTTGCGGTCGAGCTGGGTGAAGCGCTCCTGTTCGATCTCGCGCGCTTGCGTCACCATGATCTCGTGATCAGTGCGCGGACCCAGATCGATGGCGACGACCTCGCTCGCCCGTGCCCTAAGGCCGCTGGTCATATAGTCGCGCGCGATGATCAGGTCCTTGCCCTCATCATCCTTTCCCCGCACGATGATATGGCTGTGGGGATGGCCGGTATTGAAGTGATCGACTGCTACCCAGTCGAGCGAGGTGCCAAGGTCCTTCTCCGCCTCACGCATCAGGCGGCGCACGACGGACTGCAAATCCTCATACGCCCCGCCATCCTCCGGCGCGACGATGAAGCGGAACTGGTGGCGGTCCCCCGCGCCACGTTCGAGGAACGCCTTGCCGTCTGCTTGGTCCACCTCACGGCCATAGAGCGCTCCGCGCTCGCCCTCGCGTGTCGTGCCGTCGCGCTGCAGAT
>CAZLTO010000148.1:0-1880 GCA_964562475.1 uncultured Sphingobium sp.
GATTGGGGGGGGGGGGGGGTAAAGAATCCGTTCTTGGGGGGCGGAAAGGCCTCGAGGGAGCAGGGGCAGGCGAGGATCCTGGGCCTGCTGCCCGGCGCGAAGATGGCAGGTGCGGACGCGGCGGACGCGCTCGCCGTGGCCATCACCCATGCGCATATTGCATCATCACACCGGAAAACAGGGATGGCCAAGCCGCGTTAACGGCAGCAGGCGATCAAACCCGCTCGACCACCATCGCGATGCCCTGCCCGCCGCCGATGCACATGGTGATGAGGCCATAGCGACCGCCGGTGCGCTTCAGCTCGTAGATCATCTTCACGGTCAGGATCGCGCCGGTCGCGCCGATGGGATGGCCGAGCGAAATGCCCGAGCCATTGGGGTTGGTCTTGACGGGATCGAAGCCCAGCTCCCCCGCCACGCCACAGGCCTGCGCGGCGAAGGCTTCGTTCGATTCGATAACGTCGATCTGATCCAGCGTCAGCCCTGCCCGCTCCAGCGCGATTGGCACCGCCTTGACCGGGCCAAGGCCCATGACCGAAGGCTCGACGCCCGCATGACCCCAACCGAGGATCTTCGCCATCGGCTTCAGTCCATGGTCCGCGACCGCCTTGCCGCTGGCAAGCACGACCGCGCCCGCGCCGTCATTGAGGCCGGATGCGTTGCCCGCCGTAACCGTGCCGTCCTTCTTGAACACCGGCCGCAGCGCAGCCATGCCTTCAAGGCTGGCGTCGGCGCGCACATGCTCATCGGTATCGAACGAGACAACGCCCTTGCGAGTCTTGATCTCGACGGGGACGATCTGCTCCTTGAAATAGCCCTCGGCAATCGCCTTTGCCGCGCGGCGGTGGCTCTCGACCGCCAGCGCATCCTGCGCCTCTCGGCTGATGTTGCACTGCTCGGCGATATTTTCCGCAGTGACGCCCATGTGAATATTCTCGAACGGATCGTGCAGCGCGGAGAGCATCGCGTCCATCATCACGATTTCGCCCATTTTCTGGCCGTTGCGCGCGGCGAGTACCATATGCGGCGCATTGGACATCGACTCCGCGCCCGCGCCGACCGCAATATCCTGCTCGCCCAGCGCAATCCCCTGCGCGGCGGAGACGATCGCCTGCAGGCCCGAGCCGCAGAGGCGGTTGACGTTCATCGCGGGCGCCTCGATCGGCACGCCCGCATTCACCGCGATCACCCGGCTGGCGTAGACATCCTTGGGCTGGCTGGGGATGACCATGCCGAGGACGAGGTTCTGCACCTTGTCCGCCGCGATGCCCGCACGCGCGATGGCCTCTTTCACGACAATCGTGCCGGTATCCACCGGGCGCAGGGCGGCAAGGCTACCGCCGAAAGAACCGATTGCGGTGCGCGCACTCGAGATGATGTAGATATCCTGATTGGAAGCCATTGCTATTTTCCTGTCATGTCAGCGCTCGCCCTAACATGTGTTTGGGCGGTGGATGACACGCGCATATAAACTCCGCACGGGAGAGTCAAAGGGTCTCGATGATAACCGAAAAATCCCGTCCGCCCTCGCCTGCCTCGGCAAGGTCGGAATAGAGAGCTTCGGCCTTTTCGCCCATCGGCACATGCGCACCGACAGACTGCGCCGCCGCCATCGCGAGGCGGAGGTCTTTCAGCATCAGCGCCGTGGCAAATCCGCCCTGATAATCATTGTCCGCCGGGCTTTGCGGGCCGACGCCGGGAACAGGGCAATAGCTGGTCATCGACCAGTTCTGCCCCGAAGCCTTGGAGGAGATATCATAGAAAGTCTGGAGGTCCAGCCCCAGCTTTTCCGCGAGCTTGAACGTCTCGCAGGTGGCGACCATCGACGCGCCAAGTAGCATGTTGTTGCAGATCTTCGCCGCCTGCCCCGCCCCGCTGCC
>CAZLTO010000148.1:1890-4398 GCA_964562475.1 uncultured Sphingobium sp.
CACAGGTTTTCCGAGAGCGCTGAAGGCCAGGCGGGGGGCGACCAGGTGCGTGGCAAGTGGAAGGTTGTTGCAGTTCTTCGCGCCCGGCCCCGCCCCGCTGCCGCCCGCGTGAATGACCGCCTTGCCCATCGCAGACAGGATCGGTTCGGCGCGGGCGAAGGCTTCGTCCGTGCCGCCGACCATGAAGGTGAGCGTGCCGCCGTTCGCCGCCGCGATGCCGCCGGAAACTGGCGCATCCATCATGCTGTATCCCGCCGCTTCGGCCGCAGCGGTAACCTTGCGCGCGGTATCGACGTCGATGGTCGAGCAATCGAGCAGCAAGGCATCTGAAGGCGCATGGCCGATTACATCTTCGGTGTAGACCGCATCGACAATCTTGCCGTTGGGCAGCATCGACACGACCGCATCCACACCCGCTACGGCTTCCTGCACGGTCGAAAAAGGCGTGCAGCCATGTTCCTTCGCCTTGACGAGCGCGGCTTCCGCCAGATCGAATGCATGAACCTCAGGCCCCGCCTGGACGAGATTGGCCGCCATGACGCGGCCCATGTTGCCGAGGCCTATAAATTCGATTTTCATGTCAGTGTCCTTTATGTGCGATCTGGAGCGGCGCCCATTCCTCACCCGCGGGCAGAGGCGCGAAGATGCTGTCGATCAGCGCATCGCTCACCTCTTCCGCCGTCGTCGGATTCCACTGCGGCGCATTGTCCTTGTCGACGATCACCGCGCGGACGCCTTCGGCGAAATCCGGCAGGGTGAGAACACGGCTGGCAATGCGATACTCCATGACCATATTCGCCGCGAAATCGGCGCAGGCAAGACTGTCGCGCAACTGGCGCAGCGCGACCTTGCAGGTCTGCGGGCTTTTGGTGGCGAGCACATCGAGCTGGGCCGTCGCCCATTCACTCCCATCTTCTTGCAGGCTGGCGAGAATATCCTCAAAGCTGTCCGAGGCGAAATGCCGGGCTATGTCAGCGGCATGGGCCGAAATCTTTGGCTCTGGCGGAGGAACCGCATGGGCCGAAAGCACAGCCCCCGGCTCCTCTCCCCCCGCGATGCGGTGCTTGGCGTCGGCAAGCGCCTCGTTCGGCAGATAATGCGTCGCGAGGCCAGCCCATTTGCATTCCGCGCCATCAAAGCGCGCGCCGGTGAGCGCCAGAAACTGCCCGACCCGTCCGGCGAGGCGCGAGAGATACCAGCCACCGCCGACATCCGGGAACAGGCCGATGCCCGATTCCGGCATGGCATAGCGCGTGTTCTCGGTTGCGACATGGAAGCGCGCGGGCTGGCTGATTCCCACGCCGCCGCCCATAGTGATGCCATCCATGAAGGCGACAACGGGCTTTTCATAGGTGAAGATCAGATGATTGAGCTGATATTCATCATGAAAGAACTTCCGGCCTGATACCCCGCCATCGTTGAGCGCGGAGTTGCGCAGGAAGGCGATGTCGCCACCCGCACAGAAGCCGCGCCCCTCGCTATGATCGATGATCACGGCCTTGACCTGCGGATCATCCCGCCATGCCAGTAGCGCCGCTGTCATCGCGTGCACCATGTCCAGCGTCAGTGCGTGGATCGCCTTGGGACGGTTCAGCGAGAGGATACCGGCGGCTCCATCGCGGCGCACGAGCACTTCATCGGTCATTTGAGCAAATCCCGCCCGACGATCATCTTCATCACCTCGTTCGTTCCTTCGAGGATGCGATGAACGCGCAGGTCGCGCCAGATGCGCTCAATGGGGTAATCCATGAGGTAACCATAGCCGCCATGCAGTTGCAGCGCCCGGTCGACCACGGCAGAACCCGTATCGGTGGCGAAACGCTTGGCCATCGCGGCGAAGCGGGTCTTGTCACTCGCGCCTTGCGTCACCTTGACGGCGGCGAGATAGAGCAGCGCGCGCGCTGCCTCCAGTTCGGTCGCCATGTCGGCGAGCGTGAACTGCGTGTTCTGAAACTCCGCGATAGCCTTGCCGAACTGCTTGCGGTCCTTGACGTAGGTGATCGTCTCATCAAGCGCCCGTTGCGCGCCACCCAATGAGCACGCGCCGATATTCAATCGCCCGCCATCCAGCCCCGCCATCGCGATCTTGAAGCCGTCGCCCTCCGCGCCCAGCCGGTTGGCGACGGGCACGCGCACGCCATCCAGCATGAGTTGCGCGGTCGGCTGCGAGTGCCAGCCGAGCTTGCGCTCCTGCGCGCCGAAGCTGACGCCGGGCATGTCCTTCTCGATCACGAGACAGGATATGCCCTTGGGCCCGTCCTCCCCGGTGCGGACCATCGTGACGTAGACCTCGTTCTCGCCGCCGCCGGAGATGAACTGCTTGGAGCCGGTGACAATATAGTCATCGCCTTCGCGCACTGCCTTGGTGCGCAGCGCCGCCGCGTCCGACCCTGAAGAAGGCTCGGTCAGACAATAGCTCGCCAATCTCTCGCCAGCCACCAGATCCGGCAGATAGCGCGCCTTGACGTCCGCGCCGCCATAGGCGTCGATCATCCATGCGGCCATATT
>CAZLTO010000149.1:0-4368 GCA_964562475.1 uncultured Sphingobium sp.
CGCTTGACCCAGGCGTCGACCAATTATGTCGCGCTGGGCGAGGCGGGGTTCGAGGCGCTGCATCGCTTCGTCACCGGCGTTCCGGCGCTGGCGGTGGATTATGAGAGCGGCGACGAGGCCATCGCGATGATCGACCAGCTCTGGGACGATCTGCCATGAGCGCGCGGGCGCTGGTCGATCTGCTGCGCGATCCGTCTGGAGCTTCAGGGCTGGATGCGTGGGCATGGAACGGCGTGATCTCCGCCGCGCGGGCGGAGCGGTTGCTCGGCACGCTGGCGGTGCGATTGGAGGCTGTCGACGTTCCAGCCGAGGTGGCGGCTATTTTTGCCGATGCGCGGCTGGAGGCAGAACGGGAGCAGCGGGTCGCGCTGTGGGAGGCAAACCGCGCAGTTGCGGCGCTCGAGCCTTTGGGGCTGGAGCCGATCCTCTTGAAGGGCGCGGCCTATGCGGCGGCGCGGCTCGAAGCATCTAAGGGCCGCATGATCGGCGATCTCGATATCCTCGTCCCGCGTGACCGGCTGGATGAGGCGGAGGCCGCGCTGCTTGAGGCGGGCTGGGAGTGGGTGAAGCCCGACCCCTATGACGACGCCTATTACCGGCAATGGATGCACGAGCTGCCGCCGCTGATCCACCGCGAGCGCGACCGGATGATCGACGTGCACCACACGATCCTGCCGCTGACGGCCCGGCCTCGGCCGGATGCGGCGGCGCTGATTGCGGATAGCGTGCCTGTGGGCGAGGGGCTGAGGATGCTCTCTGCCGAGGATCGCGTCTGCCATGCGGTGGCGCATCTGTTTGCGGATGGAGATCTGTCAGGTGGTTTGCGGAACCTGTGGGATATATATTGCCTGCTCGTCGAGACAGCCGATCAGGCGGCGCTGCATCGGCGAGCGGCGCGGCATGGCCTTGCCGCCCATCTCGCCCGCGCCCGGCGGTTGGCGGACCATGTTTATGGCATCGGGCGGGAGCTTTTGACCCTCACGGATCGCCTGTTCCTACGCCGATTATTGAGCCGCGATGGCTGGGGGAAGGACAGCGCCAAACTGCTCGGTCTGGCCTTCTACATCCGCTCGCACTTGTTACGAATGCCTCCGCTGATGCTAATGCGGCACCTGTTCACCAAGTGGCGCAAGGGGTATCGGCCGATATAAATTCCGTGATGCTGAACTTGTATGGCTTCGCCGCCCTTGCGGGTCAGCATCCATCGCGCCTCTGCCTATAGTGGGAATGGTGAGAAAAGGAGCCTGAAACAAGTTCAGGGTGACAAGGTAATGGACCTAATTCCCCCAACCATCGAGCAAGCCCACCAGATCGTCGAAATGGTGGAGAATTGCGTTCGCGCCCAGTTCGTGGCTCGCGTCGACAAAGCCGAAGCTCACAGCGATGCTTGCCATCCCGGCGTTTTTCGCGCCGTCGATATCGTTCGATGTGTCGCCGAGGAAGACGCAGCGCCCGCCGCCCGCGCGTCGCGCCATTTCGTGTAGCGGCTCGGGTTTGGGCTTGGCTTTGCCGACGGTATCGCCGCCTATCACGGCATCGCCGAAATAGTGCTCAAGTTCCAGCGCACGCAGCAGCGGCAGGGTGAAGCGCTCATATTTGTTGGTGCAAATGGCGAGCCGGACGCCGCGCCCGAGCAGATCGTCCATCGCTTGCCTCGCGCCGGGGTAGAGGCGGGTGTGGTCGTGCAGATGCTCCTGATACCAGGCCATCAGCACCGGGGTCAGTTCATCGAGCAGCTCGGGTGTGTAGTCGCCCGATGCTTTCAGCGATCGCTCCAGCATCACCCGCGTGCCCTTGCCGACGAAGCGCTTGATCTCATTCACATCATGCGGCGGCAGGCCGACGGTCGAGAGCGCGTGGTTCACGGCGGCGGCGAGATCGAGGCTGCTGTCGACCAGCGTGCCGTCGAGATCGAAGCCGACAATATCGAAGGGAATCTTCACCATATGACCGCCCATGCCTTCTCCCTTATGGAAATGGCAAGGCAAACATGGCAGAGGGCATATATCCACTGGCACTTTCACCGGCACAAGGCGTTATTTGTGAGCAAAGCAGCGACGGAACGACCGCTGGCGGTCATCATATTGGCGGCGGGGCAGGGGACGCGGATGAAGTCCGCCTTGCACAAGGTGCTGCACCCCATCGCCGGGCGGCCGATGTTGCTGCACCTGCTGGCGACGGTCGAGACGCTTGGGGTTGAGCGCAAGGTCGTGGTCGTCGGCGCGGGGCGCGAGCAGGTCGAGGCCGCCGTCGCCGGACATGGGGTCGATATTGTGGTGCAGGCGGAGCAGCTCGGCACCGGACATGCGGTCGCGCAGGCCCGCGAGGCGCTGGGCCATTTCGCGGGCGATGTGCTGATCCTCTATGGCGACGTGCCGCTGGTGCGCGCCGAGACGATGCGTGCGATGATCGAGCGCCTGAACATGGCCGACGAACCGCGCAGCGTTGTGCTGGGGTTCCGGCCCGATGACGCCGCCGCTTATGGCCGGATCATCGCCGACGCGCAGGGGCTGATCGGCAAGATGGTGGAGTTTAAGGACGCTAATGCAGAGGAACGCGCGGTGACGCTGTGCAACAGCGGGCTGATGGCGGTGCGCGCGGCGGAGCTGTTTATCCTTCTGGATGCCATCAGCAACGATAATGCGGCGGGCGAATATTATCTGCCGGACATCGTGATGCTGCCCGGCGCGCAGAGCGCGGTGATCGAGACGGAGGAGGAAGAAGTCGCGGGCGTCAACAGCCGGATCGAGCTGGCGGGCGTCGAGGCGAACTGGCAGGCGCGGCGACGCGCCGAGGCGATGCGCGAGGGGACGACATTGATCGCGCCAGAAACAGTTTTTTTCAGCTATGCCACACTATTAGGGCGTGATGTTGAGATCGAACCTCAGGTTGTGTTCGGACCCGGTGTAACTGTAGAAGACAATGTCTCCATCCACAGCTTCTCGCATATCGAGGGCGCTGTTGTGCGCAAAGGCGCGGAGATCGGCCCCTATGCGCGGCTGCGGCCCGGCGCGGATATCGGCGCCAACGCCAAGGTCGGCAATTTCGTCGAGATCAAGAAGGCCACGTTGGGCGAAGGCGCGAAGGCCAACCATTTGTCGTATATCGGCGACGCCAGCGTGGGCGCGGGGGCCAATATCGGCGCGGGCACGATCACCTGCAATTATGACGGTTTCTTCAAATACAGGACCGAGATCGGCGCGGGGGCGTTCATCGGCTCCAACAGCGCACTGGTCGCGCCGGTGAAGGTGGGCGCGGGCGCGATTGTCGGCGCGGGCAGCGTGTTGACGAGCGATGTGAGCGCCGACGCTCTCGCGCTGGTCCGTCTGGCTCAGCAGGAAAAAGCGGGCTGGGCCAAGCGGTTTCGGGACATCATGACGGCCCGGAAAAAAGCGACAAAATGAAGAAGGCGGCGAAATAATGTGCGGCATTATCGGCATTGTGGGCAGGGAAGATGTCGCGGAAAGGCTGCTCGACGGCCTCAAGCGCCTCGAATATCGCGGCTATGACAGCGCCGGGATCGCGACCGTGTTCGATGGCGCGATCGAGCGCCGCCGCGCTGAGGGCAAGCTCGGCAATCTCGCAAGGGAGCTGAAGCAAGAGCCGCTGCCCGGCATGACCGGGATCGCGCACACCCGCTGGGCGACGCACGGCGCGCCGACGACAGTGAACGCGCATCCGCATGCGACCCGCGAGGTCGCGCTGGTCCACAACGGCATCATCGAGAATTTCAAAAGCCTGCGGGACGAGTTGATCGCGCGCGGGCGGCATTTCGACAGCCAGACGGACACCGAGGTCGTCGCGCATCTGGTGAGCGAGCTGGTGGAGCAGGGCGCTTCGCCGGAGGAGGCGGTGCGGCAGGTGTTGCCGCGCCTGCATGGGGCCTTTGCGCTGGCGATATTGTTCCGCGCGCACCCGGAGTTGCTGATTGGCGCGCGGCTGGGTTCGCCGCTGGTGGTCGGCTATGGCGACGGCGAGACCTATCTGGGTTCGGACGCGCTGGCGTTGGCGCCGCTCACACAGAGGATCGCCTATCTGGAGGAGGGCGACTGGGTCGTCATCACCCGGGAAGGTGCGCGTATCTTCGACCGCGACAACAATCCCGTCGAGCGCCTCGTCACCGTCTCCGGCGTGTCCGGCGCGCTGATCGACAAGGGCAATCACCGCCACTTCATGCAGAAGGAGATTTACGAGCAGCCGGTCGTCGTCGCGCAGACGCTGCGCTCTTATCTGCGCCGGATGGAAAATCAGGTGTCGCTGCCGGATATGGATTTCGACCTCGGCGGCGTGAAGCGCGTGACCATCGTCGCCTGCGGCACGAGCTTTTACGCTGGGCTGGTCGCGAAATACTGGTTCGAGAAGTTCGCG
>CAZLTO010000150.1:0-4329 GCA_964562475.1 uncultured Sphingobium sp.
CTTACTGGCAATGATATCCACCCCGGCGCGAAGATCGGTCGTAATCTGTTCATCGATCATGGCTTCACCGTGATCGGCGAGACGGCGGAGATCGGCGACAATGTGACGCTTTACCAGCATGTGACGCTGGGCGGCACCGATCCGGCCAACGGCATCGGCGGCAAGCGCCACCCGACGGTGGGCGACGGCGTGATTATCGGCTCCGGCGCGCAGGTGCTGGGGCCGATCACGGTCGGCGCGCGGGCGCGGGTGGGCGCGAATGCGGTCGTCACCAAGGATGTGCCCGAAGCGGCGACGATGGTCGGTATCCCTGCGCGGCAGATGCTGGTCGATGTTACCGCCTATCAGCGCGATTTCGTGCCTTATGGCACGCCGTGCAGCGAAATGTTCGATCCCGCGACGCAGAAGCTCGAAATCCTCCAGTGCGAGGTGGAGCGGCTGACCAAGTTGATCGGCGAGTTAAAAAAGGAACGTGAGCTGCGCAAGGAAGGCGGCGCGCTCTTTACGGACGATGAAGACGCCAAGCAGGAGCGCGGTTGCGCCTGATGGCGGAAATAACGCCATTCCCTCAACAACGGCAGCCGGGACAGACCGGATTCGAGCGGCAGGAACTCTCCCGCATCATGGACCTCTATGGCCGCATGGTGTCAGCCGGGCACTGGCGCGATTATTCGATGGATTTCAACAAGGACGCCGCCGTGTTCTGCGCCTTTCGCCGCGCGGCGGAGCGGCCCGAATACCGGATCGAAAAGCGCCCTGCACTGAGGCACCGGCAAGGCATGTGGGCGCTGATCGGCGAGGCGGGCGCGGTGCTGAAGCGGGGCCAAGAGCTCGCCGGCGTGCTCGCGCCAGTGGAGCGGAAACTCGTCAAGCTGATCGATTAGCCGGCATCAACCAACCAGCCCGATAACACTATCCACTTTCAACAGTCCGATCTGAATGCTTAATCGGCGGGATTGGGCTGGGAAGCGTACGGTTTTGCTTTCTATGCCTGACCCTTGCGACGAAATTTACGTTTTGCGAATGATAGTAGCGTAAAGCTTTTGCCATCGGGAACGCGAATGGCCAAGATTTTACCATATACTCAATTTGAAGCGCCCAGTGAAGTTCAGGTAACATCGCTGCCTGAACTGCTCGGGGCCTTCTCCTATGCGCTTGATTTGACCGAGGGCCAGCCAGCTGGTCACAGTCTTCGCTCCGGATGGATCGCCATGCAGCTGTGCAAAGCGCTTGGCATCCCGATCGAGGAGCGGCGGGTCATATATTACGCCACGCTTCTCAAAGACCTTGGCTGCAGCAGCAACGCGGCCAGGGTCGCTGAAATTTACCTGACAGACGACCGCAGTTTTAAACATGATTATAAGTTGATTGGAGACGGCATCGGACCAGCGCTTCGTTTCGTGTTGGCCAAGACCGGTCAGGGTGAGAATATCGCGAGGCGGTCCAAGGCCATCTTGAACATATTCAGGAACGGGCCTGATTTGGCGCGTTCACTGATCGAGACCCGATGCACGCGCGGAGCCGAAATCGCGCGACTGTTGCGCTTTCCCGAAGCGGTTTCTCTGGGCATCTACTCGCTGGACGAGCATTGGGATGGCAGCGGTAAGCCCGCTGGATTGGCAGGGCACGCCATCCCCCTCCCGTCACGTATTGCCCTCCTTGCCCAGATCGCCGAGGTCTTCTTCACCAATGCCGGACCCGAGGCCGCGCGCGCCGAGGTGGCGAGGCTTTCCGGCATATGGCTGGATCCAGAACTGGCCCAAGCATTTGCGCGGATAAGCGCACTTCGTCAGTTCTGGAACAAACTGACCAGTGACGACTGCAGTCGCGATATTCTACGCGACTTGCCAGACGACGGCACCATAGAAGTCGACGAAGAATATCTGGATGCGATCGCTGCTGCTTTCGGCCAGGTGATTGATGCCAAAAGCCCTTATACCTCCGGCCATAGCGAACGTGTCAGTGAATATGCGGTATTGGTTGGCGGTGCCATGGGCCTGGGTCATGTCGAACTGCGTTCCTTGAAGCGGGCAGCGATGCTTCATGACGTCGGCAAGCTCGGCGTAAGCAGCAATATTCTGGAAAAGCCGGGCAAGCTGGACGAGCGGGAATGGGCTATCATGCGTGGCCATGCTGCACAGACTGCCGAGATATTGGGGCGGATAGCGCCACTGCGTGAAATGGCCATGATTGCCGCATCCCACCATGAACGCCTCGATGGCAAGGGCTATCCGCTTGGATTGGATGAAAGCCTGCTTGCGGTGGAAGCTCGGATAATCAGCGTTTGTGATTTCTTCGATGCGCTGACCGCTGATCGTCCCTACCGTTCAGCACTCTCGCGTGAACAGGCGTTTGATATCATGCAACGAGAAGCTGGTGCAGCAATCGACGCCCGCTGCCTGTCGATCTTGCGGCAGACGCTGGAAGAGACCTGATAATAACGCGTCAAACGTCCGTCTCAAAATATGTATGCGAACGTCCGCAATGGTGTCGAAAGCTACCCTTGAGAATGTGTTCGCTCGCCTCGGAACGATTTTCAGATCGCTTCCGAGTCCAGCGCATAGCCCGCCGAGCGCACCGTGCGGATGATGTCCTTGCGTCCGCCGATGTTGATCGCCTTGCGTAGCCGCCGGATATGCACGTCAACGGTGCGCAGCTCGATGTCGCTGTCATGACCCCAGACGCTGTCCAGTAGGCGCTCGCGCGAGAAGACCCAGCCGGGATGCTCCAGGAAATGCTTGAGCAGCCGGTATTCCGTCGGCCCCAGGGGAACGACCTGTCCCGCGCGGCGGACCTTGTGGCCGACGGTGTCCATCTCGATGTCGCTGAAGCTCAGGGTCTCGCCCGCAAGGCCAGGGCGGACACGGCGCAGCACCGCGCCGACCCGCGCGACCAGCTCGCGCGGGGAAAAGGGCTTGGTGACATAATCGTCCGCGCCGGTTTCGAGGCCGCGCACCCGGTCTTCCTCCTCGCCACGCGCGGTGAGCATGATGATCGGCACATTGGCGGTGTTGGGGCTGCGGCGCAGGCGGCGGCATACCTCGATGCCGGAGAGGCTCTCGACCATCCAGTCGAGCAGCACGATATCCGGGATGCGTTCCTGCGCCATGATCAGCGCCTCCTCGCCATCGACGGTATGCGAGACTTCAAAGCCTTCCTTGCGGAAATGCCAGGTGACCAGCTCCGCCAGCGCGGCATCGTCCTCGACCAGTAGCATATGACCACGGCTCATGGGGGAAACTCCGCTCAGCTTTCTATCGAGGATTCTTTATCCCGCTCCGGCAGATACTGGCCGGTGGCGGCATAATAGACCATTTCGGCGACATTGGTGGCGTGGTCGCCGATGCGCTCGATGTTCTTGGCGATGAACAGCAGGTGCGCGCACTCGGTGATGGTCTTGGGGTTTTCAAACATATAAGTGACGAGGGTGCGGAAGATGCTGTTGTAAAAGCTGTCGACCACCGTGTCCCGCGCCACTACGGCCTCGGCGAGCAGCGCATCGCGCGCGGCGAAGGCATTCAATGCATCGCCCACCATCTCGCTTGCGACCTGCGCCATCGAGGGGAGGAGCGAGATCGGCTCGATCGTGCGATGATCGCCGATCTTGGGCACGCGCTTGGCTATATTCTTTGCATAGTCGCCGATGCGCTCGACGACGCCGACGATCTTCAATGCCGCGATCACCTCGCGCAGGTCGTCCGCCAGCGGGGCGCGCAGCGCGATGATCTGCACCACCAGCCGCTCGACCTCGGACTCCAGCGCGTCGATGCGTTCATCGTTGGCGATAATTACTTTCGCCTTCTTCTCATCCTGCTGGACGAGCGCGGTCATCGCTTCGTCGATCGCGGTTTCGACCCGCCCGCCCATTTCGGCGATCAGGCCGCGCAGCTTGTTGATGTCATCGTCAAATGCCTTGACGGTATGCAGATCTGGCATTGCTCAGTCCTCCCGAACTGGAAGTGGGTCAGCCATAGCGGCCGGTAATATAATCCTTGGTGCGCGGTTCGCGCGGATTGGTGAAAATTTCCGAGGTCGGTCCATATTCTACCATATGGCCGAGGTGGAAGAACGCGGTTTTTTGGGAGACGCGAGCAGCCTGTTGCATGTTGTGGGTGACGATGACGATGGCGTAGCGCCCGCGCAGCTCGTGGATCAGTTCCTCGATCTTGGCGGTGGCGATCGGGTCGAGCGCCGAGCAGGGCTCGTCCATCAGGATCACTTCCGGCTCGACGGCGATGGCGCGGCCGATGCACAGGCGCTGCTGCTGGCCGCCGGAGAGGGCGGTGCCGCTTTCGTTCAGGCGATCCTTCACCTCATCCCACAATCCGG
>CAZLTO010000151.1:0-4292 GCA_964562475.1 uncultured Sphingobium sp.
TGCGCGGCGGATGTGCTGCGGCTGCTCGGCCACAACATGCCGCCGCTTGACGAAGCTGCCGAGTGAGACGTCGCGCGTGATCCTGGGCTTCTCAGTCGAGGAATTGATCCCCGCCGGGCGCGGTGGTGGCGCGCTGCGCATGGGGCTGACCCGTGTAGCGGAAGCCGACTGGTTGCAGCCCGATTTTGACCATGCGGCGCGCGAGGTCGTGTTTGCCGCGCACCCGGAAGCGGTTGCGATCCTGCCCGGCGCCGAGGCGGCAGCAAAAGAAGCCGCGCAGCTTGTTAGCGGAACTGATGACCTTGCCGAGGCAGTGTGTGAATGCTGGGAAGACCTCTGCGTGCTTGAGGCCGCGAGCGAGGAGGGGCCCTATCGCCTCACCGTCGCCGCGCTGGGTTTCCCGACCGACTGGCGACTGGAAGACAAGTTGGGCCAGCCTTTGCTCGCCATCCATGCGCCGATCCACGGCTATGCAGAGCAGCTCGCCTCCGGCGTCGATCATTTCTTCCGCACCCTGAAGGCCGGGCAGATCTGGGGTCGCGCAAACTGGTTCGTCGTCGCCAACGACAACTGGCGCTATATGCCGAACAATGCCCCCGAAACGCGCTTTGCGCATGTGACAGCGGAAAATGCGGGTGAGAGCCTGTTCGTGCGATGTGAGCGCCAGACGCTGCGCCGTCTGCCCGATACGGGTGCGGTGCTCTTTACCATCGGCATTGCAGTGGAACCGCTCAAGCGCATCTCGACGGAGAATCTCCGCCGGGTAGCGGACGCCATCACCGCAATTTCCGGCGGCGAACATAAACGCCGCGCCGCGCCCTTTTACGCCGAAGCCTTTGCGCGCTACACCCTTTCCCGCGAATTGCAGGAGAAAGCGGCATGACAAGAGATGTATCCCTGATGGCCTTTGCGGTGATGGCGTTCGTCATGCTGCTGACAGGGATAGGCATTCCGATTCTCGCGGCGTTGAATGCCGGGCTGGGAAAATCCCTCGATAGCCCGTTGGCCGCATCGGCGATCCTGTTCTTCGTCGGCTGCGTCACCTCGGTGATCATCGCGCTGGTCTTTGCCGGGCTGCCGTCCAGGGCGGCATTGGCGCAAGCGCCGGTCGCGTCCTATTTCGCGGCGTTCTTCATGCTGTTCTACCTGATCGCGATCACCTTTATTGCGCCGCGCATCGGCCTCGGCAACGCCGTGTTCTTCGTGCTGCTGGGGCAACTGATATCTGCTACTGTGATCGACCATTATGGCCTGTTAGGCGCTATCAGAACAGAAGTGGACGCCAAACGCATTGCGGGCCTCGCCATTATGGCGATTGGCGTCTATCTCGCGCGCAAGACAGCGTAAGGAACCGAATATGACCGAGCCGACACTCCGTACCGACTGGACCCGCGAGGAAATCTCCGCGCTGTTCGACCTGCCATTCATGGACCTTGTCTATGAAGCGCAGACGGTGCACCGCGCCTATCACCCGAGGAACGAGGTTCAGCTTTCGACGTTGCTCTCGATCAAGACCGGTGGCTGCCCGGAGGATTGCGGCTATTGCTCGCAGTCGGTGGAGGCGGACAGCGGCGTCAAGGCAACCAAGCTGATGGACGTGCGGCAGGTTTTGCAAGCGGCGGCGCAGGCTAAGGACAATGGCTCGGGCCGCTTCTGCATGGGCGCGGCGTGGCGCAACCCCAAGGAGCGGGACATGCCTGCTTTGAAGGAGATGATCCGCGGCGTGCGCGAAATGGGCATGGAAACCTGCATGACTTTGGGCATGCTGGACGCAGGGCAGGCGCAGCAGCTCGCCGAGGCGGGCCTCGATTATTACAACCACAATATCGACACGGCGCCGGAGAATTACGCGAATGTGATTACGACGCGGACGTTCGAGGACCGGATCGAGACGCTGGAAAATGTCCGCGCGGCGGGGATCAATGTGTGCTGCGGCGGGATCGTGGGCTTAGGCGAGACGCGCGAGGACCGCATCGGCTTCATCCATGCGCTTTCGACCATGCCGCACCCCGAAAGCGTGCCGATCAACGCGCTGGTGCCGGTGAAAGGCACGGTGCTGGGTGATATGCTCGCCGACACACCGCTGGCGAAGATCGACGAGATCGAGTTCGTGCGGACAGTTGCGGTGGCGCGGATCACCATGCCCGCGAGCATGGTGCGGCTGTCCGCGGGGAGGGAGTCGATGTCCGAGAGCTGTCAGGCGCTCTGCTTCATGGCGGGCGCGAACAGCATCTTCACTGGCGACAAACTTCTCACCGCGCCCAATGCGGGCGACGACAAGGACGCGGCGATGCTCGCGAAACTTGGCATCCGCGCGATGCAGGCCGCCCCGCATGGACATCTGGAAGAGGCGGCGGAGTGATTTCGTTCTCCCTTCGTCATGCTGAACTTGTTTCAGCATCCATCCCGCCTTCGGGAGCGATGGCACGTGGGGAGGAATGGACCCTGAAACAAGTTCAGGGTGACGACTTTGCTTTGGGGGCGGCGGAGTGATTCAGGGCAGGGAATGGCTCAAACTGCTCGGCTTCTCATTATTGGCCAGCATTGCGATTCCTTTTTTTGGATACTTAGCCTTCATCGCAAGGGTCGAGTTGGTCGGTGATAAACCAGCAGCGATGGGCGATGAACTTGAGCGGATCGAGTGGCTGCAAGCTGGCGTAACGGCAATAGTGTATTTCACGCTGGAAGTAATTTTTATGTTCTTTTTGATGAAAGCCTTAAGAAGGAATTGAGTTTGATCTCCAAAATCCTGATCGCCAATCGTGGCGAGATTGCCTGCCGGGTGATGCGCACGGCGAAGAAGATGGGGATCGCCACCGTGGCGGTCTATTCGGATGCGGATGCGCGCGCGCCGCATGTGCTGATGGCGGACGAGGCGGTCTATATCGGCCCGCCGCCCGCTGCGCAGTCCTATCTCCTCGCGGACAAGATCATCGCTGCCTGCAAGCAGACTGGCGCGGATGCGGTGCATCCCGGCTATGGCTTCCTCTCGGAGCGCGAGAGTTTCCGCAAGGCGCTGGACGCGGAAGGCATCATCTTCGTCGGCCCGCCCGCCAACGCCATCGCGGCGATGGGCGACAAGATCGAGTCGAAGAAGCTGGCCAAGGAAGCGGGCGTCAATGTCGTCCCCGGCTATGTCGGCGAGATCGACGACACCGAGCACGCGGTGAAGATCGCCAACGACATCGGCTATCCGGTGATGATGAAGGCGTCTGCGGGCGGCGGAGGCAAGGGCATGCGCCTCGCTTATTCCGAGAAGGACGTGCGCGAGGGCTTTGAGGCGACCAAGCGCGAAGGACTTGCAAGCTTCGGCGACGATCGCGTGTTCATCGAGAAGTTCATCGAAAGCCCGCGCCATATCGAGATTCAGGTGCTGGGCGATCAGCATGGCAATGTGGTGTATCTGAATGAGCGCGAGTGCTCGATCCAGCGGCGGCATCAGAAGGTGGTAGAGGAAGCGCCGTCACCGTTCGTGACGCCCAAGATGCGCAAGGCGATGGGCGAGCAGTGCGTCGCACTGGCGAAGGCGGTGGGCTATTTCAGCGCGGGCACGGTCGAGCTGATCGTCTCGGGTGCGGACACGACCGGCGAGGGCTTCTACTTCCTCGAAATGAACACCCGGCTTCAGGTGGAGCACCCCGTCACCGAGCAGATTACCGGCATCGACCTTGTCGAGCAGATGATCCGCGTTGCGAACGGCGAAAAGCTGGCGTTCAGCCAGGATGACATCGGCATCAACGGCTGGTCGATAGAGAACCGCGTCTATGCCGAAGATCCCTATCGCGGCTTCCTGCCCTCCACCGGCCGTCTCATCCGCTACAACCCGCCGGAAGTCGGAGATGGCGTGCGCGTCGATGATGGCGTTGCCGAGGGTGGCGAGGTTTCGATGTTCTACGATCCGATGATCGCGAAGCTCATCACCTATGCGCCGACGCGCCTCGAAGCGATCGACAAGCAGATCGCCGCGCTGGACAGTTTCGAGATCGAGGGGCTGGGCCATAATATCGATTTCGTCTCGGCGATTATGCAGCATGAGCGCTTCCGCTCCGGCAACATCACCACCGGCTTCATCGCGGAGGAATATCCCGAAGGTTTCCACGGCGCGCCGGCGTCGGAAGAGTTGCTGCGCCGCCTTGCCGCCATCGCGGCGTTCGCGGGTATGGCGCAGGCGGACCGCGCGCGCCGCATCGACGGCCAGCTCGGCAAACGTCTGCGTCCGCCGTCTGACTGGGTGGTGCAGATCGCCAAGGTCGATCACGTCATTTGGAAAAAGCGTCTGGCCGACATGCTGG
>CAZLTO010000152.1:0-4281 GCA_964562475.1 uncultured Sphingobium sp.
GGTGAGCATAGTGACGCCGCAAATGGGGGGCGAGGATTTCAGCGAATATTATCTCGCCGACAAATCGATCCAGGCGACGCTGTTCTGGGTCGGCGGCGTGCCCCGGGCCAAATGGGACGCGGCGCAGGGCGACATCACCAGGCTGCCTTCGATCCACAGCCCCTTCTGGGCCCCCGACGCCGAGGCGGTGATCTCGACCGCGGTCGAGGCGATGACGACGGCGGCGCTGGACGTGCTGAAGAAGTGAGTCTTTTTGTTTTCGCCCTCAGGCGCCGGGCGCAGGGCCTCCGCCCTGCTTGGCTTTCCTCGCATAAGCTCGGGCGCGCGTTCGCGCTTGCGGGACACTGTCGTGTCCCGACGCCGAGCTCTGCGTCGGAGCCTGCCAAGGCTCCGCAAGGCCGAACGGCCGCCCGAGCTTATGCGAGGAAAGCCAAGGCCGCGGAGGCGGCCGCCCGGCGCTTGAGGGCAAACAAAAACTGGTGCGCCCGACAGGATTCGAACCTGTGGCCCCCAGATTAGGAATCTGGTGCTCTATCCTGCTGAGCTACGGGCGCGGTGCGACAGGCAAGCTGAGGCGGGTTCGCTCTACCGCGCATCCCATCCCGGTTCAACCATGCTGATGTGCATTGCCCTCAATTCTGCGCTTCGGGGGGCACGATGGGAAACAATAAAGGCGCGACCTCCACGCCCTCTTCCATCAGGCTGCGCGCCTCCTGCGGTGCCACCTGCCCGTGAATGGGCTTCGCGTCCTCCTCGCCATAATGCATGGCGCGCGCCTTGTCGGCAAAGCCACGACCGACCCATTCGCTGTTCTTGAGCGCCTCGGCCTGTGCGGCGGCCAGCGCGCGCATCAGCTCCTGCAGGCGTGGATTTTCCCTACCCGCGCTCAACGGAACCAGAGCATTATCCTGATCCGCCCCCTGCGGCACTGATGTCACAATAGGGCTACGCTGGTTGGATTTGGCCGCAACCGCAGGGGCCATCACCGCCTTCTCGATCACTGTATCTCCACAGATAGGGCAAAGCAGCATGCCGGAGGCACGCTGATGGTCATAATCATCGCTCGACGAGAACCAGCCTTCAAACCTGTGGCCTGCCATGCTGCATTTCAGATCAAATACTATCATGAAACAGATACTCTTTCGGGCAATGCACGCCGGTGCGCCAACACGGGCACGCGCGCTCTTACGTCCTCGATACGGGCGAAATCAATATCCGCAAAACCAAGTCCCGCCTTATCCCCCATATCAAGCAATGTTGCGCCCCAGGGGTCGATCACGAGGCTGTGGCCATAGGTTTCGCGGCCATCCTCATGGCTCCCCACCTGCGCGGAGGCGATGACGAAGCAGGCGGATTCAATCGCGCGGGCGCGCAGCAGCGTCTCCCAATGCGCACGGCCCGTCGGCACCGTAAACGCGGCGGGGATCAGCAACACACTCGCCCCGGCATCACTCAAACGGCGGTAGAGGTCCGCGAAGCGCAGGTCATAGCAGATGGAGAGGCCCATCCGCGCCCACGGGGTATCGACCGCCGCCAGTGCTTCACCCGGCCCATAAACGGCTGACTCGCGCCAGCTTACCCCGTCAGGCAGATCGACATCGAACAGATGGATCTTGTCATAGCGCGCACGTATCCCGCCCTGATCGTCGATCACGAACCCCCGGTTGCTCCAGCGCCCATCGCCGCGCTCTCCCTTGAGGCCGAGCGAACCGATATGCACCCATATACCTGCCCTCGCCGCCGCTTCGCGCACCGCAGTAAGCACCCCATCGTGCGCCTCGTCGGTCAGCGTCTCCGCCGCGCGCTTGCGATCGCGGTCGAGGCACCCAACCATCTCGGGCGTGAACAGCATATCCGCTCCGCCAGCCTTCGCCTCACGGATCGTATCGACCAGCATTGCCGCATTGGCGGCGGGATCGATACCGCTGGTGCATTGCAGGATCGCCGCGCGCATGGCCGCTATACCGCTCAAAGACCAAGGAGGCCGTTGAGCTTTCCGACCCGCTCCAGCGCCGCCAGATCATCCGATCCGCCGACATACGCACCTTCGATAAATATCTGCGGCACTGTCATCCCGCCGCTGGAGCGTTCGATCATCTCCGCCCGCTTCGGCCCGCCCATGGTGATGTCATATTCCTCGTACTGCACGCCCTTGCTGTCGAGCAGCGCCTTGGCGCGCGCGCAATAGCCGCAAAAGGCCTTGGTATAGATTTCGACATGCTTCATGGGTTTAACGACCTCCTCATAACCAACATGGTTTCTAAAAGCCTTTTGTCAATCACCGCCTATAGCACGCGCGCCCAGCACAACAGATGAACGGCCTCCGCGCCGCCATCGAGCAAGGTTCTGGTGCAGGCGCGCGCGGTTGCGCCGCTGGTGTGAATATCGTCGACAAGAACTATGGTTCTCCCCCGCAGCGCACCGTATCGCTTGGGGTCGATCTCAAAGGCCCGCCGCACCTCGTGCTCACGCTCGCGGGGACCAAGATCTTTCAGAGGCCGGGTGGCGCGTCTGCGCTTCAGCAACAACGGATCATGGGCCAGTCCAGCAATCCTGGCGATCTCGCCTGCAAGCAACGCCGCCTGATTGAACCCCCGCCCCCAGATTCGCCAACGATGCAAGGGAACCGGCACCAGTAATGCCTGTTCTTTCCCGGCAATTATATCGGCTGGAATACGCGAAGCCATATGGCGCGCCATCAGCCGCGAAAGGACAGTGCGCCGCCCATATTTGAGCCGCATCGCTATGTGGCTGGAGACCGGACCATAAGCGAGGGCAGCACGCGCCGTTTTCCAGGGCGGAGGCGTATCGAGACAGGCGCCACAACGCATATCCTCCGCTTCCTCGAAATCGAACGGCAGGCCGCAGGAAGCGCAGCACGGCTCGCCAAGAAAACGCATCTCGCCCCAGCAACTGACGCAGAAGCTGTGGTCCGTTGCAACGATCACCCCGCAACCGGGGCAACGCGGCGGCAAGGCAAAGTCGAGCGCGCTTCGGGCCGCCCTGCCCAGCAAATCGATGACGCGCTCTGCCATTCGCTGCTTGTCCAACAAGCGCGCGCCCGGCACAAGCCCCAACATGCCACCCGATTCCGGCCCGCCCCTGCTCTTCGATCCCAAGCGCCGCGCCTTGACGCGCGACCGGGCGCATGCGCGGTTCGCAAGCCATGATTTCCTCTATCGCTTCATGCTGGATGGACTGTTGGAACGGCTAGGCGACGTGACGCGCCGTTTCCAACGGGCACTCGTCATCGGATGCCCGGACACCAGCGCGCGTGACGCGCTGACGGCGCTGAGCATGGAGGTGGTCTGCGTCGATCCGGGGGCGTGGAATGCCGCGCGCAATAACGGTCTCTGCGTTGAGGAGGATGCGCTGCCCTTGCCCGAAAACAGCGCCGATCTGGTGCTCGCCTGCGGCACGCTCGATACGGTGAACGACCTCCCCGGCGCGCTGGTGCTGATCCGGCGGATATTGCGGCCGGACGGCCTGTTCCTCGGCGCATGCGCGGGAGCCGGATCGCTGCCGAGACTGAAGCAGGCGCTGCTGGCAGCGGAAGAAAACAGTCCCCGGCCCCATATCCATCCGCAGATCGACGTGCGCGCCGCTGGCGATCTGCTCGCCCGCGCCGGTTTTGCCATGCCGGTAGCCGACACCGAGGCGCTGACCGTGCGCTATTCCTCGATCCTCGCACTGATGCACGATCTGCGCGCAATGGGTGGAACCAATGTGATGACACGGGACAGGCGCGGTTCGCTGACCCGCTCCGTCATCGCCGCCGCCGCCGCCCATTTCAGCGGCAATGCCGACCCAGACGGCAAGACCGCCGAGACCTTTTCTTTGCTCTATATGAGCGGATGGAAGCCCGACCCCTCTCAGCCAGCGCCAGCCCGGCGCGGGTCGGCAACCGTCTCTCTGGCGGACGCGCTGAAACAGAAGGGGTGAGTATTTGATGCGAATCCAGGCTGCTTCGCAGCAGTTTCGCATGTTCGGTACCGTTCTCAAATCAGATTAAAGCCTCCAGCACACCGATCATCGGCAGGTCGGCAGGCGGCATCGGAAGCGCGAACATCTCCACCGGCTTCACCCAGCGCATATCGGCCGCGTGGTGCAGGGTCGGCACGCCGCTCCATTTGCGGCAGACATAGAGCAGCAACAGCAGATCGCTATCCCCCAGCGGCTCACTGGCAAAGGTAACGGGGGCGAGGCAGCTTTCATAGGTGCGAATCCCCAGCTCCTCCTCCAGCTCGCGCACCAGTGCGACTTCGGGTGTCTCACCAGGTT
>CAZLTO010000153.1:0-4273 GCA_964562475.1 uncultured Sphingobium sp.
CTGTTGGAGTTTCTGGGGCTCTCGACCGCGGTCGGGGCAGTCGTTGCAGGCGTCATGCTGGCGGATTCCCCCTATCGGCACGAACTGGAGGCCGATGTCGAGCCGTTCCGCTCGATCCTGCTCGGCCTTTTCTTCCTCGCGGTGGGCATGATGCTCGATCTGGGTGTGATAGCCGCGCGCCCCCTCTTCGTTGTAGGAATGGCGATTATGCTGATTGCGGTGAAGGCACTGGTTATCTTCGCCATCGCCCGTTTGGCGAAAATGCCGTGGCGCAGCGCGTTGGCGCTGGGCCTGCTGCTCAGCCAAGGCGGTGAATTCGGCTTCGTGCTGTTCGCGCAGGCGCAGTCCGCGTTACTGATCGCGCCCGAGAGCGTGAGCCTGTTCGGGGCGATCGTAACGCTGTCGATGGCGACAACCCCGTTCCTGATGGCGGCCACCCGCAACCTGCGCTCTGCACCGGCCAGGGCAGATGAGGCGCGCGACGGGCCGAGCGCGGATGGTGCGAACGCCATCGTCGTGGGCTATGGCCGCTTTGGCCAGACAGTCGCGCAGATGTTAATCGCCAGCGATATTCCAGTGACCCTGATCGACAGCGATATCGAAATGATCGATGTCGCCGGCAGCTTCGGCGCGAAGGTCTATTTCGGCGATGGCACGCGCATCGAACTGCTTCGGCAGGCGGGCGCAGAAGAGGCAGAGCTGATCCTGTTCTGCATTGATGGTGATCAGTTGTCGTCGGAATTTGTCGAAAGCATCCATGACGCTTTTCCGAACGCCGCAATCTATATTCGCGCTTATGACCGCAGAGCGGTAATCAAGCTTCAGGCTACTCCCGCCAATTATATTGTCCGCGAGGTCATGGAATCCGCGATCAAGATGGCGCGTATGGCGCTGGAAGCAGCGGATGTAAGCGAAGAGGCGATTGACAGGGCCGAGGATATGTATCGGGCCCGCGACCGTGAGCGTCTGCACAAGCAGTTTGAAACCGGGGATATCAGCGCTGCCCGCGACCGGATCCTGGTTCAACCGAAAAGGACTGACTCAACGAATTCATAATCGTTTGGGCCCATCGCCCTAGAGCGCGCTGTGTTAAATCTGACGCAGGACGCGCGCTCTATATCTTTGTTATCGCATCGCTTATTGCCAAAAACCGGTTCCCACTTTTTGGCACGATGCTCTAACTTTTGCATTCTGCGGAATCTGCGATTACCGTAGCAGGAAGCCCGTGCAACACCGATCCAGCGTCTCGCCGAGTGGCAAAACCTTTCGGCTTGATAGTCAACAGATCTTCACCCTTTTCGTCCAACTGAGAAGGGTGCACATTGGTCTGACAGACCCGAAAACGGACAAATCGTCTACGACTCGGATGACTGTTCCGCCTTATTCGCCTCAGGTTCCGGCTTGGTCCGTTTGACGGCTCGGATTAGCCGCTTGACCGGATACCAGAGGATCGCGAACAGCATGAGGAATATACTGCCGATGATCCCCAGGGTCGCCGTAATCGCACCAGCCCCCACGCCGGGGCCGATATAGGCGAGCGCGGGCTGCGGCAGTGCTACGAAAAGCACCATCAAGGCAGTGGCATAACGGCTGAACTGTCTATTCATTAGATATGTTTCCTCGTTAATGGCACCTTGCAGGGGCATTGCAGATCTACAGCGCTGCACCAATGCCCTTCTCGCCGCACCGCGCTGTTCCGTCCGCAACATCGACTCGGTCACTGAAAATCCCCCGACAATCCATACCCGTAGACGATATATCGCATTCGCACGGCTTTTGCCAGACGCAGATTGATGCGCCTGCGAAGAAACGCGGTTAACGTCCCGAATGAAGACACAGTATCACACCCCCGCAGACGAGCTGCCGTAGCAGCATTGATTCAAGGGACTCTTTTCTATACTTGGCATGAAGGGAATGAACGAAGAAAACGGGGGCGAGGCGATCTTGTCGAACAAGGCGGCGTTGCAACGCAACAGACAATATTGCACGGCATCCTGGAGCATCAGCTCCATGCCCGTTAATCGGCGTCTGGAGGCTGATTTGCAATTCGCCGCAGAAACGAATGGCAAGTGGCTCCCGCGAAATGGGGCTGTTTTCACATTGAGAGCATTTTCGGATCATAGGGCCGCCTGCGACCGATCCGTTGATGCTGCCGGAGGGATGCCGTGAGCGCCGCCGCTCCGGGCAGCGGTCCTGTCAGCCCGCGGCGAAACCTCGCGGCACTGGTAATTGTTATCGCCGTCGCCGGGATTGTCGCCTTTGCGGGTCTCGCTCCCATCCGCGCGGCGGTGGACAACTACGGCTTGGCATATTTAGACAACCCCTATTTCGTCCCCGCGCATGCGCTGCTTTTTTATGGCGTGGTTCCGGTCGCGACGCTGTGCCTCTCGCTGTTCCTGATGGCTCCCGGACTGCTGCTTGCCGCCGGGACAGGGCGGACCAAGAACTTTGCCCAGTGGCTGCTCATCGGCCTCGCGCTCGACATGGCGCTGCTGGTCCCGGCGACGACGATCATGCAGCTCGCCACCGGAACGGTGCTGCGCGGTGGGGATTTCCTCGCATTGGTCGCCGCAGTCACGCTCGCCGTGCTGCCGTTTCCATTGCGCAGAGCAGCGCGCGGACAGCCGCTGGCGCTCGACCTTCGCGGCCAGCGGACGGACATCGCCTTCGCGCTCCTCGTGCCGCTCGTGACCCTGCTGGCATTCTCGGCCAAATTCTACTGGGAGAATTTCAGCCCGGATGGATCGGGCGGAATGCAATTCCCGCGGCTGTTCGCGGCGACTTTATGGCCGTTCTGGCCGGAAAGCGCGGGTGCCGTGTCGCAGGCACCGGGGATGACCTCGTTCCCCTTCTCGATCCCGGGTTCCTGGTTCCTGCGCGCGATCGGCGAGTATGAATATGCCGCGCGGGCGCCGATGCTGCTGTATCTCGCGCTGCTGCATCCGACGCTGGTCGCGCTGATCCGTTTCGGCAGGCGGCAACTGGTGTCAATTCCAGACCATGCGCTGATCGGCGCCATCCTGGTGCTCTACACGCTGGCGCTGGTTTACAGCGGCGGCTATCACCCATGGTTCAACGACAGCCCGATGCCGGCAGTGCGCGAGACGCTGACGATCGTCGTGTTCCTCGGCTATGTGGTGTTCCTCATCGAGGGACGGATCGGCGCGATGGCGGCGTTCGCGTTCCTTTCCTATCTGTCGATCCCGACCGGCATCCTGTGGATATTGCTGGTTCCGCTGCTGATCTGGCTCGTCTGGCGCGATACGCCGCGCCCGCCGTTAAAACCTGCATTCGTTGTTTTCTTCATTGTCGCATTGTTCCACGTAGCAGCGCCTATACTCATCCGCGCGCTCGGGCTGCCGCTTCCTGGCGATGAGTTTGACGCCCGCGCAGTGATAGAGCGTATCCGCTATGTCAGCCTTACCGACTGGCAACGGATCGCCTACCTCATCGTGCCGGGGGGCATCGTTCCCGCGTTCGCGCTCTTCGCCTGGAAGTGGCAGGACGGGCTGTCACGGGTGATGACGCTCGCGACGGCGGTGATCTTCCTGTTCTTCTGGTTTCAGGCATATCGCGTGCTGATGCATCATTTCGTGCCGGCGATGATGCTGCCGGTGATCGTCTATTGGCGCACTGCGGTATCGCGGGACGGGATGAAGACACTGTTCCGGGCCGCCGCGCTCGGAGGCGTCGTTGTCGCGACCTGGCTCGCCTGGCCCAAGGAGATGCGCCTGCATACCGCTGACCGCGAGCTCGGCCTCAAGATCGCGACGCGAGGGCCAGCCTTTGACGTCGCCGAGCCCGCCCCTGCCGAACGGTTCCACGGCTTCAACCCGGTCGCGCTCGACATAGTGCATGAGCTGCTGCCCGCCGCTTTTCCGCCCGACTACCGGCCCGAGGCCCCTGCGGAGAAATTCTTCGGCGGGCCGCATGTCTGGTTTTATTACGCGCAGTTCCCCAAGCCTGCTGGCACTGTTCCCAACTACGACATCAGGCCGGTCACCGTGCGCGGGCAGGGAACTTTGATCGCCGAGCATCTCGGTTATGGGCTCTATGTGCGGGACATGGACGAATATCGGCGGGACCGCTTCCGTAAGCTCCCGTTCAACACCGGCGCACCATTACTCGGGACCGACCGGGACATCATCTTCGGCAAGGGCGCCCGCTATAGCGGGGGGCGCATCGTGATCGACCTCGTACCGGTCGTGCGCGGCCTACTCGGCCCACCGGCGCCGCAACGCCCGCCGCACAAGGCGAAACCCAACACTTCAAG
>CAZLTO010000154.1:0-4266 GCA_964562475.1 uncultured Sphingobium sp.
TGAGGCCGGATATATAGGGCGGCTGATATTCGGTCGTGGTGCTGGGAACGGCGCTCATGCCTGAACAATTAGGGAACATGTCCGTTGCGGGCAAGCGGCATTTTCCTACCGTTTACGCTCAATGCACCTGGGTTAACGACCAGCGGAGAAAAAGCATGGAACCCGGCATCACTCTGGAGTCTTGGTACTTCGTTAACCAGATGAAGGGATTCCCCCATGAAGATACTCCCGATTGCCGCTCTCGCCATGGCGCTTGGCCTGAGCGCCATGGCCCATGCGCAGGATACCAGCGCTGTGCCTGCCCCGCCCGCTCCGGCGGAAGCGCCCATCACCACGCCTGCCGCTCCGGCGGCGCCCGTTGAATCCGCTCCCGCCCCGGAGAGCAGCATGCCTGCGCCTCCCGCGCCCGCAGCAGCGCCCGAGGCGCCCGCCAGCGCCTATATGGCGGCCCCGGAACCTGCCGCAGCCCCGACCCCTGTCGCCGCAGCAACGCCTGTTGCCGAGGCGGATGACTACCCGCTCTGCACCAAGTCGATCACCGATCATTACATGAACCCCAGCGAAGCGCCCCAGGGCTACGCAAAAAGGCACAGGGCTAAGTAACCGCGTCGAGGCTCAGGCGTGGCGCAGCAGATGGAGCCGCGCCTTGCCGATGTCCCGTACCGCCTCGATCTCGAAGCCGGATACGCGGACATCTTCCTTGCGGCTGGTCTCTATGCTGATCCAGCTATGGTGGCCGACCCAGCCCAAGCGATTGAGCTTGTCGAGGGCCACCGCGCCCGCACCGCTGTCATAGGGCGGGTCCATCAGCAGCAGGTCGAGCGGGGCAGGTGTGCTCCCTAGCGCCAGCACCGAAGTCGCGCGGATGTCCGGCCGGGTTATACCCAGTGTTTCGGCATTGGCGCGCAGGGCGTCCAGCGCGGCCTTGTCCTGCTCCACGAAGATGCAGCTGGCCGCGCCGCGTGACAGCGCTTCCAGCCCCAAAGCGCCGGAACCCGCGAAAAAATCTCCAACAGCCAGCCCTTCAAAACTTCCCGTACGGCTGAACAGCATAGAGAACAAAGCCTCGCGCGTGCGGTCCGCCGTCGGGCGAGTAGCATCGCCCTTGGGCGCGATCAACTGTCGCCCGCGCCACTGTCCGGCAATGATCCTCATTTCTCGCGCTTCTTCAACATGCCGAGGAAGCGGTCCAGATCACCCCGCTTGATTTCCACCAGCGCGCCGGGGGCACTATCCGCCAGATCAAAGGGGCCGTAGCGGGTGCGGATCAGGCGGTTCACCTTGAGGCCAAGATATTCGAGCACGCGTCGCACCTCACGGTTCTTGCCTTCCGTCAGCGTCATCTCGATCCATTTGTTATGGCCGGTGCTGCGCTCCAGATTGGCGTCGATCCGGCCATAGCGCATGCCCTCGATCTCCACCCCTTCGATCAGACTTTCGAGCTGATCCTGCGTGACGGCGCCGAAGGCACGCGCGCGATAGGTGCGTTCGATCCCCGACGAAGGAAGCTCCAGCGTGCGCTTGAGGCCGCCATCATTGGTGAGCAGCAGCAGCCCTTCGGTCGTCATGTCAAGCCGCCCGACCGGCATCAGCCGCGGCAGATCCTTGGGCAGAAAATCGTAGATTGTCTTGCGGCCGGAAAAGTCTCGCTCGGCGGTGAGGCATCCAGCGGGCTTGTGAAACAGGAACAGGCGGGTCTGCTCGGTCTCGCCAATGGGTGCGCCATCGACCGTCACGCCTTTGAGGGAGGTGAGCAATGTGGCGGGGGTGGTGAGCACCTCGCCGTTCAGCGCGATGCGCCCCTCGGCGATCATCCGCTCGATCTCGCGGCGCGAGGCCACTCCGGCGCGGGCGAGCAGCTTGGCGATGCGCTGTTCGCTGCCGGTTCGTTCGGGTTGATGTTCGGCTGAACGAGCGGAGTGCGGCCTGTTGGATTTGGGCGCGGGCCTGCCTGTTGGATTCGCGCGCCGCGCCGTTCTGGCGGGAGCGGCTGCGGCGGGCTTGCGGGGCGGACGGGAGGGCGGCTTCATCGCTTTAGCCCATGCCCGATCAGCGCCCTGTGCGCAACAGGGCTGGCCTTGCGCGCTTACTGCGCTACAACCCGGCCCATAAGCTGAGGAGGCGGGACATGGCGACCACTGCGGTAACGACATCGGCACTTGGACGGGCGCGGCTGGTGCTCGCCAATCCCAAGACCGGCTATATGACGCTGTTCGGCTTTGGCTCCGGCCTTCCCTATGCGCTGCTCTTGGGCACATTGACCGCATGGCTGACCGACGCGAAGGTCGATCTGGAGACGATGGGCGTCATCTCGCTGATCGGTCTCGCCTATGCGTTCAAATTCCTGTGGTCGCCGCTGCTGGATCGCCTCTCGCTCCCCGGCCTCGCCAGGCTCGGGCGGCGCAAGCAATGGATCGTCACCGCGCAATTCGTGCTGGGCGTCATGTTGCTGGCGATGGCGCAGATGGACCCGCTCAATGCCATCGGCATGTTTTCGCTCTGCGCCGGGATCGGGGCGTTTGCCTCGGCCACGCAGGATATCGTGATCGACGCATGGCGGGTCGATGTTGCGGGCGAGGATGCGCCGGTCGATACGCTCTCGACCGTCTATCAGCTCGGCTATCGCGCGGCGGTGCTGCTGGGCGGGGCGATTGCGCTCTTCATGGCGGATGCATGGGGCTGGGTGCCGGTCTATTCGCTGATGGGCTGCGTGATGCTGGGCCTCGGCGTGGCGAGCATCTTCGCGCCCGAGAACGACGTGGTGGCGGAAAGGATCGCCCACGACGCCGACGCACTGCGCCAGCCCGGCCATCTTGACCCCAGGCTGCGCGCGGTTGCACTGGGGCTGGTCGGCACATTATGGGCGGTTTCGCTGGGCATCGTGCTCTATTACATGATCGCGAGCCTCGCCCTGCCCAAAGACCTGCGGCCGGACAGCACCGCTTTCATCAAGGTGCAGGGGCCGGTGATCGTGCTGGCGACGGTAGTGATCCCGGCGATTATCGCCGCCATACTCGCGCGGTGGGAGCGGAACGGGAAACATGTGCTCAGCGCCGTCGCGCCCGCACGCAGCATGGGCGATCGCGCGCTCGATCATGGCTATCGCGCGCTGATCCTGCCGCTCATAGACATCATGGGGCGGCTGGGCTGGGCGGCGGCGCTGGTGATGGCGCTGGTGCTGACCTATCGCCTGACCGACACGATCTGGGGCAGCTTCGCCTCGCCTTTCTATCTCGACGAGCTGGGCTACACGAAATCCGAGATGGCGGTGGCGTCGAAGTTCTTCGGCGTCGGCGCGCTGATGCTGGGCGTGGCGCTGGGCGGCATCTGTATGGCATGGCTGGGGCGGATGGCGACGATGACTTTGGGGGCGATCACCGCCGCGCTCACCAACCTGCTTTACGCGGACCTTTCGACCGGCGGGCATGTGATGGCCGCGAGTGCGCGCTTCACCGGCTTCACCTGGGCGGTCGAGCATCTCGGCGGCGACGAGCGCATGGCAAAGCTGATGCTGGCGATCGGCGGCGAGAATATCGCGGGCGGTTTGGCGGGCACGGCGTTGGTGGCTTACTTAAGTTCGATCACGTCGAAGGGCTATAGCGCGGTGCAATATGCGCTGCTCTCGTCGCTGACGTTTCTGGTGGGAACCTTGGGGCGCGGCGCGTTGGGGCAGATGATCGAAAGCAAGGGCTATTATACGGTGTTCGTGTTCGTCACCTGGCTGGGGTTCATCGCGGTGGCGCTGTGTGTGGTGGAATGGGTGCGGGAGCGGCGAGGAAAAATAGGTGACGCGTGATGAGGCCTATGAGCGTGTAAATAACTATCTAGGCGAACTGATAGGTTTTTTTACGGGCAGCACCATCAGCAAAGAGGCTTACTTTGCGATGCGATCTGATCTTTTGAATAATCCGCTTTATAGCGGACTTGCACCAGCCTTCTTAAAACGCTGTCGTGATACAGGCGCGCTCTGGTCCTACGCAAAATCTGTTGATGCCAGCTGGGAACCTAGAAGGGTTTTTCTTCGCGAGCAATTTGAGCCGTTGCTTGACCATTTGGAAGGTGGTGCATTAACTGGAACGCAGAGCATGCCGGGGCGATACGATGCGTCCGCTTGGACAGGCATAGTCGAACCAGTGCAACGTATCAAAGCTGTGCAGTCGCTTGTCCCATTAGCACAAGCTGCGATAGAAGCACTTGTTGCTCAGCTTGAAGCTCCTCGACATAATGGTGGTCCGCCTCTTGATGAAGTTAATACGGCTCTTGGAC
>CAZLTO010000155.1:0-4242 GCA_964562475.1 uncultured Sphingobium sp.
CGCGCGCATGGGCGATCTCGTCGTCGATCAGCTGTGTGAGGCGCGGACGCAGGTCGCGCGGCGACATGGTGAGCAGCTCCAGCTCGCCCGGCTCGACATAGCCGGTGATATAATTGAACACCGAGGCGGCGTCGCGCCCGACACGCGGATCGGCCGTGAAGAAGCTGAGGTCGGTATAGATGCGCGCGGTGATCGGGTGATAATTGCCGGTTCCGAAGTGGCAATAGGTGCGGAACGTATCGCCCTCGCGCCGGATCACCATCGAAATCTTGGCATGGGTCTTCCAGTCGATGAACCCATAGACGACCTGCACCCCGGCCCGCTCCAGCGCGCTCGCCCAGAGCAGGTTCTGCTCCTCATCGAAGCGCGCCTTCAATTCCACGATCGCGGTAACGGACTTGCCCGCCTCGGCGGCGTCGATGAGCGCGCGGATGACGGCGGACTGTTTCCCCGCGCGATAGAGCGTCTGCTTGATCGCGACCACATCCGGGTCCGCCGCCGCCTGCTTCAGAAACGCGACGACGACATCGAAGCTCTCATATGGGTGATGGACCACAATATCCTTCGCGCGGATCGCGGCGAAGCAATCGCCGCCATATTCGCGGATGCGCTCCGGGAAGCGCGGCGCGAACGGCTCGAACTTGAGGTCCGGCCGGTCCTCATCGACCACGGCAGAGAGGTCTCCGATGCCGATAAAGCCGTCGATATCGGCGATTTGCGCATCCTGCCCCTGCATCAGGTTCTGCAGCATCTCCTCGACCGAGTCGGGGATGCGCGCCTCGATCTCCAGCCGGATCACCCGCCCGCGTCGCCGCCGCTTGATCGCGCTCTTGAAATAGCGGACCAGATCCTCCGCCTCTTCCTCGATTTCGATGTCGCTGTCGCGGATGATGCGGAAGATGCCACTCTCGCGCACCTCATAGCCAGGGAACAATTTGTGGCTGAACCGCCGCACCGCGCTCTCCAGCGCCATGTAGCGCGCCGGATGGCCGGGAATGCGGAAAAAGCGCGACAGCGAGGACGGGATCATCACCAGCTCGCGCACATTCTCCCCATCGGACTTGCGGATGAGGTCGAACAGCAGCGACAGGCCCAGGTTCGGAATGAACGGAAAGGGGTGCGCGGGATCGAGCGCCTGGGGGGTGAGAATCGGGAAAATCTGAGTGAGGAAATGCTCCTCCAGCCACGCCTCGACGTCGACGCTCAGTGGCTGGGTATCGATCACATCGACGCGCCTCTACCCCAGCTCCCCGCGCGGCTTATGCCGGCCAAGCTGCTGCTCGGGAATCAATTGGTCCGCCGCCACCGCGATGGCGGCGAGTTGCTGGGCAGGCGTCAGGCCATCGGCGGAACGCAGGTCGACATTGTCGAGCTGCTGGGCCTTCAGGCCCGCGACGCGGACCATGAAGAACTCGTCGAGATTGTTCCCGCTGATCGAGAGAAAGCGCAGCCGCTCCAGCAGCGGATGCGCAGGGTTGCTCGCTTCCTCCAGCACGCGGCGGTTGAACGCCAACCACGAGAGCTCGCGGTTGAAATAGCGTTCTTCGCTGCCCGCAAGGGCGATGACCGGATCGGCCTCAGACATGCTCAGCACTCTTCCTGTCGGTCTCTTGGGTGGAGTCGTTCATGCCGAACGTTACTCAATCTTCACCCTCTATAGGTAAAAGATGACAATTTTGCAGTGCCTCTTTTGCTGATGGGATCGAAATCTTGCGGGACGACGCGATCGAGGCGCGATTGAGCGTATCGAGCACAGCCGCCACCGCCCCATAACTGCGCTCAATCCTGCGCGCGATCCACTCCGGCACATCGAGCGCATAGGCCGATCCCGCGCGGGCCAGACCCGTTTCAATGAGTGCGCGCATCAGCATATCGTCCGGTTCCTCAATACGCACATGCGGCACAGCGGCCAGGCGGGACTTCAAATCGGGCAACGATATGGTCCAGTGCTCCGGCGCCTCGCGCGCGATGAGCAGCAGCGGCGCCCCGCTATCTCGCGCGACATTCCAGCGGTGAAAGAGCATGTCCTGCGGCTGGCGATTGGCATTGTCGATCATAACGCCGCCGGAAATGGCCTTGAAATGCCGCCCAAGCGTCGATTTGCCCGACAATGGCGGGCCTGAGAGCACCGAAATCGGGATCGGCCATTCCCGCCAGCGCTCGATATGCGCCAGCGCCAGCCGGTTGGCCTCGCCGGAAATGAACTGCCCCTGCCCGCCCTGCTCCTGCCAGTCGAACGGCAGGCCGATCTGGCTCATGGGGCGCTGCCCGCCGCGCGACGGGTGATGCGCAGCGTCGTGCCGTTGACGTTCACCACATAGCCGCGCGCCTGCAGCCCGGCTTTCAACGCATCGACAGTACCCTCGAAGCTCACCTGCATCACGGAAACGCCGCCGAACGCCAGGCTGGAGGTGTTGGCGGAGCGCACACCCGGAACAGCGCGGACGCTGGCTTCGCCTTGTGTGACAGCCCCGGCATCCGGCGTATCGAACTGGATCGAATAGACGGTCGCGCCCGCCACCGGCGCCACATCTGTCGTCTCGACCGGCAGATCGCTGAAATTGCCGAGATCGAGCTCCGAAGCATTGAGCGGCTCCTCGATCACCAGCGATGGGTCTGGCCGCAGGCGTCCGTCGATCAGCGCCTGCGTGTAAATGGCGTTCAATTTTTCGATCGCCAGATCGAGCATCTTCGGCACATCGGCCTCGCTCGCCGCACGCAGGCTTACTTCGCCCAGCAGGCGGTTGTCCGGGCCATAGCGCGCCGCGAAACGCCCGATCACCGGGCCGCCGGGCCACTGCCGCTCCAGTCGCGCGATCGGGAACACTACATCCGCCGCGCCATATTGATCGAGGATGTTGCGCCACCAATTGCGCCCCCTCCGGTCGATCTGCCCGGCGTTCAACAGCAGCGCATCCGGGCCGGAGCCGCTGGTGCGCACATAATCGATCGCGCTGTTGCCGGTATGATAACGCGCCCACGCTTTCTGCCACTCGTTGATCGTCTCGAACACGGTCGACGCCCCGCCCTGCCGCAGGATCGGGATGACGAGCAGCGGCGGCGAGCGCAGCGCGGTGCTGGTGACGCCCAGTATCTGGCCGGCGCGGGCGCGATCGAACAATACGCGCAGGTCCGCGATATAGCGATTGGGTCCGATCTGCTCGTGCTCCACCTCGATGCCGGAGACGATCTGATCGAGCTGGCCGTCGGACAAGCCCAGCGCCCCACCATTAGTCTGCGCCCAGAGCTTTTTCCACGCCAGCCGTTGCGCCAGCCGCCAGCCAGCCGTGCGCGCGGCATTGGCATCGGCCGCATAAACATCGACATGAATGCCGCCGACCTCGAAATCGCCGCTGCTGGCAATGGGCGGAACGCCGCGATCCCCCTCCATCTGCGCCACCAGATGCGCAGCGGCCAAGCCCAGCGCGACCACTGCCGGAAGGGCAAGCAGCCTGAAGAACCCACGCATATTCAGGATAGGAGAAAGGCGCTCGGTAATCGTCACGGCGTCCTTTTGGCGACAAATGAGTGGAAATCCAACAGGCAAATCGCGGATGCTACAAATTCGCTTATACTTGATAAAATCGGGAGATAGGCTAGGCGCTTATGCCCATGACCGAACCGACCGAATCCGCCGCGCCCGAGCAGCAGCAAAGCTACACCTATGCGCAGGCAGGCGTGGACATCGCCGCCGGCAACGCGCTGGTGCGGGCCATCGCCCCACTCGCCAAGTCCACCCGCCGCCCAGGCGCCAATGCCGACCTTGGCGGCTTCGGCGGCTTCTTCGATCTGCGCGCGGCGAGCTACAATGATCCCCTGCTGGTCGCCGCGAACGACGGCGTCGGCACCAAGCTCAAGCTCGCCATCGACAGCGACAGACATGATACGGTCGGTATTGATCTTGTCGCCATGTGCGCCAACGATCTCATCGTACAGGGCGCGGAACCCTTGTTCTTCCTCGATTATTTCGCCACCGGGCGGCTGGATAACGGCATTGCCGAGCGCGTGATCGCGGGCATCGCCGAAGGCTGCAAGCAGGCGGGCTGCGCGCTCATCGGTGGCGAGACGGCGGAAATGCCAGGCATGTATGCGGATGGCGATTATGACCTCGCCGGTTTCTGCGTCGGCGCGGTAGAACGCGGGCAGGCGCTCACGGGCGGCAAGGTCAATGTCGGCGATGTGCTGCTCGGCCTTGCCCCGTCGGGCGTGCACAGCAACGGGTATTCGCCAGTCCGCCGCCTC
>CAZLTO010000156.1:0-4240 GCA_964562475.1 uncultured Sphingobium sp.
GTGCGCGGCCTCGGTCCCGGGCAGGCGGTTGAAGGTCCGCTCCTCGGCCTTGGGGTCACGCCACTTGGCCGTGAGCAGGGGGGGCAACGGCGCATTGGAGAGGTTGCGGCTGCGCGCCGCCCGTGCATCATGCCCGCCGCCCCAGCGCCACAGTGCCACCTCGTCGCGCGATATGCCCATGCCATTGAGCATGGTCTTGAGTTGATATTGCGGATGGCTCTCCTCCGCGCGCGGGCGGCGGCCGGAGACCGGATCAGCCTCGAACGGGCCGATCGCCTCCCATTCCTCCGCGCTCATATGCTGATCGAGCGCCGAGAGCACCACCTCGCCCGACGGCATCAAGGCAACGGTCCTCAGCACCGCGCAGATCGCGGGCGCGGAGGTCGCGATGCCCGCCGCGACGACGAAGCCCTGAGGCGGCGCCTCTCTCCAGCGCCGCGCCATATGATCGAGCAGGCGGTTGCGCCTCTCCGCCAGGTCGATCAACCCCAGCCGCGTTAGTTCCTCCGGCCAGCGGTCCAGCAATATTTCCAGCAACCGCAGCGAGGCGTTCCAGTGGTCGGAAAGCCCCTCGGCCCCCTCTATATCCCGCAATCGCCGCGGATCGACGCGGGCGACATGAAGCTGGTCTATCGTCGCGCCCAGCGCCTGCCCCAGCCGCATCGCCTCGCCAGCGTCGACCGGCTGGCGATGCGTAGCGCGCACCTCGCTCACCAGCCGCGCGAGGATCATCTGCCGGTGCATGGCGGGAATAGCGGGCGGGATGTCCGCCCCCGCGCCGATCGGATCGAGCGCGTTGCCCAGCCGCTCGCCCAGTTCCTCGTCACCGATCGGCACAAGCCGCGGCATCAGCAGGCCGCCGCCGGACGCGCGCACGAACGCATCGCTCACTGCCCGCACCGCGCGGTTGTTGGGCAGCAGGATTACACCGCGCGCGAGGCCGAGCCTGTCCTTCCCGTGCTGCGCCAATATCCCGGCGGCAAGCGCATCGGCAAAGGCCCGGTGGGCCGGAATTGTATAGATTTGAGGGCGAAGCCCCTCAGCCATGCCCGAGTTCGGCCTCCACCACCGGGATCGCCTTCGGCGTGCCGACATCGAACCACAATCCGGGGTGCGATGCGCCATAGAGCCGCCCGGTCTCGATCGCGCGGTTCCAGAAGACATTGGTGGAGAATATATCGCCCGGTGGATCGGTGAGCAGACGCGGCGAGAGGATCTGGATACCGGTATAAACGAACGGTGCGATATAGCCGGGCTTGCGCCGGGTGAGCCGCCCATCAGGCGCCATATGGAAATCGCCGAGGCCATTGTGGCAGGTCGCGCGCGCATGCGGGATCATCAGCAACAGCGCGTCCATCTTCGCATCGTCCCACAGCTCGGCGAGCATCTGGATCGAGTTGCGCGGCCCATCGACCCAGAGATTGTCGCTGTTCGCGCACAGGAACGGTTGATCGCCAAGCAGAGGCAGCGCCTTCATCAGCCCGCCGCCGGTTTCCAGCAGCCTGTCCCGCTCGTCCGAGATCAGATATTCTGCGTTGCTTTTGCGCGCTTTCAGATGCGCGATGATGCTGTCCGGCAGATAGTGCACGTTGACGATAATGCGCCCGATCCCCGCCTCCTCGATCCGGTCGAGTGCATGGTCGATCAGTGCCTTACCGGCAACGCGGACGAGCGGCTTGGGGCGCGTCGCGGTCAAGGGGCGCATGCGCTTGCCCAGCCCCGCCGCCATCAGCATTGCGGTCGACAGGCGCGTACTCATGCGTTTACCTGATTCTCCGGGGCCTGCTCCTCCGGCGAGGATGAGCGCACGTTGGCGGGAATATTGGCCGCGAACCACTGCGCAACAGGGGCGAGCGCCGGATGCGCGAGATCGCGTTCCAGCAGTCCCCACATACGCGGCAGGAAGCCAAGATAGCGCGGCTTACCGTCGCGCTTCCACAGGCGGGTAAAGATGCCGATGATCTTGGCGTTGCGCTGCGCGCCGAGCACCGCATAGGCGGCGTCGAACCCTGCGCCGGGCCTGGCGAGCGCCCTGTAATGGGCCAGCATCTTCGCTTCTAGTGCGGGGGCCACATCGCGGCGCGCATCCTGAAGCAGCGAAACGAGGTCATAGGCCGGGTGGCCGATCAGCGCGTCCTGAAAATCGAGCAGGCCGAGATTGTGGGCTTGGGGCCGCCCCGCGATCAGCATGATATTCTCGGCATGATAATCGCGCAGCACCGTAACGCGGGCCGCGTCGTCCTGCTCCACGAGCGGGAGAACGGCGTTCCACGCGGAGCGATAGCCGACGAGGTCCACATCGAGGCCCATCGCCGGGCAATACCATTCGGTCAGCAGATCGACCTCGCGGTCATAGGCGGCTCGGTCGTAAGGCGGCGCGTCGGCGGGGGGCAGGCGGTGCAGATCTGCCAGCAGCGCCACGGCGCGGGCGTAGATCCCCTCCTCTTCTCCCGGATGCTCGTCCAGCCAGTCGCGCACCCGCGCATCGCCGAAATCCTCCAGCAGCACGAGGCCATGCTCCAGATCCTGCCCATAAATTTCGGGAGCCGCCAATCTGTTTTCAGAAAGATAGCGCGCAATCTTCAGAAATGGTTTCGGGTCTTCACGCGGCGGCGGCGCATCCATCAAAACAGCCTTGTTCGGCCCGACAACGACGCGGAAATACCGCCGAAACGATGCATCTCCGGCAAGCGACGTAATCTCTGCCCCTCCCCAGCCGATCGACTGAAGAAAGGAAGCGGCGGCGGCGGGTGGAATCATGGAAATGGCCATCGCTCCTTCCATGACGGCGGCAGGCTTGCTGTCAAGCGTCGCGCGCCATCGGGCTGCACCTCGATCGTCAAGAACAGCGAGTCAGGCCATAGCCGGTTGCCCATACGCTCAGGCCATTCGACGATCAGTGCACCATCTCCGAGATATTCATCGAGCCCCAGTTCCTCGACCTCGGCAGGATCGTCCAGCCGATATAGATCGACATGCGCGACCGGCATGCTGACATCGGGCGGGTCATAGGGCTGCACGATGGCGAAGGTGGGACTCGGCGCTTCCTCAGTCAGCCCCAGCGCCGCAAGCAGCCCGCGCGCCAATGTCGTCTTTCCCGCTCCCAGGCCGCCGGATAATGCCACCACGTCACCCGCGCGCAGTATAGCGGCCAGCGCTGCGCCTGCCGCGTGCATATCCGTCTCCCCCTGCACGACGAGTTCGACCATGTCAGGCAGACTTGCCGATACGGGGCAGGTCGCCTCTCGGCAGCTCGATTGTGAATACCGTCCCCTCACCCGGCTCGGAGATGAGGCTCAGCTTGCCGCCATGCGCCTCAATCAGCTGACGCGCGAGCGGCAGGCCCAGCCCCTGCGCATCGCCACGCTGGCTGTCGTTCATGCGGCTAAAGCGGTCAAAGGCCCGGGCCTGCGTCTTCGCGTCCATACCTGGGCCGTTGTCTGAGACGATCAGCCGCGCGCCACCTACCTGTCCATCGGAATGCAGCGAGATGCGCCCGCCCTCAGGCACCACGCGCACGGCATTTTCCATCAGCTTGTCGAGCGCCTGCGCCAGACGCCTGTCATCACCCATGATCCGACCGGTGGAAGGTTTGATGTCCACCACCAGTTCGATCTGCTTCGCGGCGGCGGCAGATGCCCAGCGATCCCGGCAGGCGGCAATGAATGCGGCAAGGTCTACAGGCGCACGTTCCAGCGGCAGAGTGCCCGCCTCGCCCTGTGTAAGATCGAGCACGGTATCGATAAGACTCGAGAGCTTTCCGGTCGATTCGAGAATGGCGGCAACATAGTCCTGCGCGGTCGCAGGCAACTCCCCGGCATAGCCCGCTTTCATCATCTCGGCGAACCCGCCGATCGACGTGAGCGGCGTCCGTAAATCATAGCTCATGTTGGCGAGGAAGGCGGTCTTGACCTTGTCCGCCTCGGCGAGCGCTTCGTTCTGTTCGCGTAGCACATGCTCGATGCGGCGGCTGTCGGTCACGTCCAGCATAGTGAACAGCGCGTTGCCGTCTGGCAGCGGAATCGCCGCAAAATCGAAGATGCGCCCGTCGGCGAACATGACACGCCCGTTGCGCTGCTTTCTGTCCACTGTGCAAGAGCGTACCAGCTCGCGCACCAGCCCTGCCTGCGGTGGCCGCTCCAGCCGGTCGGCCAGCGACTTCATGACGTCGTCGATGCGCGGGTGCGCGGCAAGGCGCTCCTCCTCCACGGCCCGGGTCCTGCGGAAGCGATTGTTCCAC
>CAZLTO010000157.1:0-4224 GCA_964562475.1 uncultured Sphingobium sp.
TTGAATGTAGTAGTAATTATAGTAGCTTTCATTGTAATTACTACAAAATCTACGTTTAATTTTTCAATTTTTATTTAAAAAGAATAATCTTTATTATTATATCTAAAAATGAATCAAAAAGTTTTCAATTTGCTCAAACAAGAGCAATATCAACAGCGTAGTCAGGAATGGTTCAAAGCGAGACGTGGATGTATAACAGCAAGTTCAGCCGCGGCTTCGCCAGCATGGTGGACGTTTGGGGCGCCGATCATGGCGGCTACATCAAGCGGGTGCAGGCCGCCATCAAGGCCGTGACCGAGGGCAAGGGCGAACTGGACGTCAAGATCATTCAGCTCGTGCGTCTTCTGCGCGACGGCGAACTGGTCAGAATGTCGAAGCGGTCCGGCGACTTTGTCACTTTGCGCGAGGTCGTGGATGAGGTCGGCACTGACGCCGTCCGCTTTATGATGCTCTACCGCAAGAACGATGCGGCGCTTGATTTCGACCTTGCCAAGGTGAAGGAGCAATCCCGCGACAATCCGGTGTTCTATGTCCAATACGGCCACGCGCGCGGGCACTCGATTTTCCGCAACGCGCGGGAGGCTTTTCCCGATCTTCCGGAGGAGGCCAGGGCACGCACCGCCTGGCTCGCGGACGCCGATATGGCGCGACTGGATGACCCAGCGGAACTAGGCCTCCTGCGCCGCCTGGCGCTCTTCCCGCGCCTGATCGAAAGCGCGGCGGAGGCCCATGAGCCGCACCGGGTGGCCTTTTATCTCTATGATCTTGCCAGTGAATTCCATGCGCTTTGGACCCGGGGGCGGGATGCGCCTCATTTACGCTTCATTATCCAGAATGATGCAGAGATGACAAAGGCGCGATTGGCCCTCGTTCAGGGAGTCGTGTCGGTTATCGCTTCTGGTCTCGCGATTCTGGGTGTCCAGGCGCCGGACGAAATGCGATGATTGAATTGGGAACCGTCGTTGTGGGGCGACGGATTGCAGCGGCTGGACGCGGGCGCCCGGACACGTTTGGGTGTGAGCGCTGTTCAGCCTTCCTGATGGGGACCACATCGGATGGCGGATCGATATCAATATCGTGCCGAGGCCGTCGGCTCTCGTGACAACGCTCTGCGCGCCGCTGACAGCGACCCGCTTGCTGAACTCGCGCGCCTGATTGGACAGACCGACCCGAATGCCGGTTTGACGCGCGCGAACCACCGCGTCGCTCCTGTGCAGCAATCGCAAGATCTCTATCAAGGCGAGTATCAGGATCAGCCGCTCGAGCCGGCCGTCGCAGAGCCGGCGCCGCCGTCCTGGATGCGCGCGACCGCGCCCGCTCGGCAGCACGCGAGCCCGGCGATCGATCCGGTGTCGCACGAGCAGGATTTTTATCCGGCGGACGGGCAGGCCGAGCAATATTCCGATACGCCGGCGTTTCTGCGCACGGCGCGTCAGCACGATCAGACGCGCTATGATGATGTGCTCTACGACCAGAATTCGCAGAACGCGGAGCAGCATCAGCAGTACGCCGAAGGGCAGTATCAGGATGGTTATCAGGATCAGTCCGACCCGAACGCCTATCCGCCCTTCTATGCGGACGCGCAGGACGAACCGCAGCGCAAGCGCGGCGGCCTGATGACGGTGATTGCCGTGCTGTTGCTAGCCGTGGTCGGCACCGCCGCCGCGTACGGCTACCGCTCATTCACCGGATCGCCGCGCAGCGGCGAGCCGCCGGTCATCAAGGCTGAAACCGGCGCGAGCAAGATCGTGCCGCCGACGCAGACAAGCGATGCATCCGCCAAGATCGTCGACAGGATCGGCGGCAGCGCCAACGGGCAGGAGCGTGTGCTGTCGCGCGAAGAGCAGCCGATCGATATCAACGGCCGCAACGCGCCGCGCGTGGTGTTCCCGCCATTGAACCAGAGCGGCAATCCGCCGGCACTGGTGACGACGACACAGACCCCCGCGGCCGGCCAGCAGACAACGACGAACGGCGCTCTCGGTGACGAGCCGAAACGGGTTCGCACGCTTGCGATCCGCCCGGACCAGCCCGACAGCGTACCCGCTCAGGTGCAGCGTCCGACCTCGGCACGTGCGCAGGCGCCTGCGCCGTCGGGCAATGCGCCGATGTCGCTCTCGCCGGCGCCAGGGGCGCCTGGCACCATACCGGTCCGTACCACGTCCGCGCCGCCCGCAGCCGTTCCGTCGAGCAGCGGTTCCGGCAGCTATATGGTGCAGATCTCCTCGCAGCGGAGCGAGGCGGATGCGCAAGCGTCGTACCGTGCGATGCAGTCGAAGTTCCCCAACGTGCTTGGGACGCGCTCGGCCTCGATTCGCCGCGCCGATCTTGGCGAGAAGGGCATCTATTACCGGGCCATGGTAGGGCCGTTTGCTGCAGCTGAGGAAGCCGGACAACTGTGCAGCAGCCTGCGGTCCGCAGGCGGCCAGTGCGTCGTCCAAAGGAATTAACGGCCGTTTCCTTGACCCTGGGCGCGACGGCGGGCTAATCGGCCCGTTATGGGCACCAAGGCCTTCATCACCGGAGTCGACGGCCTGCAGCTAACGCCAGCTGAGCGCGAGTTTCTGCGCGCCGAGCAGCCCTGGGGTTTCATCGTTTTCAAACGCAACATCAGTCACCGCGCCCAAGTGGCTGCGCTTGTTTCGGAATTGCGGAAAGCGGTCGGCCGGGCGGATGCCCCGGTGCTGATCGACCAGGAAGGCGGGCGCGTCCAGCGGCTTGGGCCGCCCGAATGGCCCTCCTACCCGCGCGGCGCGGTGTTGGGTCAACTCTACGACATGGAGGCTGAGCAGGGCCTGCGCGCAGGCTACCTGAGCGCGCGGCTGATCGCCGACGATCTGGCGGAACTCGGCATCACGGTCGACTGCCTGCCTCTGGCGGATGTGCCGGTTGCCGGGGCGGACGCCGTGATCGGCGACCGGGCCTATGGCACGGAACCGGAGAAGGTTGCCGCGATCGCCCGGGCCGTTACGGATGGGCTGGAGGCCGGCGGCGTGCTGCCGATCCTGAAGCACATTCCCGGTCACGGGCGGGCAACCGCCGACACGCACCATTTGCTGCCGGTCGTGGATACACCTCTGGCCGAACTGGAGCGGACCGATTTCGCCGCGTTCCGGCCGCTGAAGGCGCTGCCGATGGCGATGACCGCCCATGTTGTGTTTAGCGCGCTCGATCGCGCCCAACCGGCGACCACATCTGCGACAATCATCGCCGATGTGATTCGCGGCTCGATAGGTTTTCAAGGTCTGCTGATGAGCGATGACGTGTCGATGAATGCCTTGCAGGGGACGCTCGCCGAGCGCGCGCGCGCCAGTTTGGCCGCCGGGTGCGACATGATCCTGCATTGCAACGGCAAGCTCGATGAAATGGCCGAGGTCGCGGCAAATTCTCCGGTGCTCTCGGGCGCGGCACTTGCGCGCGCGGATGCAGCGCTGGCCGCGCGCAAGACGCCGCAACCGTTCGACCGTGCGAAGGCGCGTGCCGAACTCGACGAACTCGTTGCCCGCGCCGGAGCGCTGATCGCATGAGCGCTGAGATCCTTGCCTTCGAGGCGACGCAGAGCGAGCGCTCGCCGGACGAGCCGACCCTGGTCGTCGATGTCGAGGGCTACGAGGGCCCGCTTGATCTTCTGCTGGCGCTGGCGCGGCATCAGAAGGTGGATCTCGCCAAGATTTCGATCTTGGCGCTTGCCAACCAGTATCTGGTGTTTATCGAGGCTGCGCGAAAGCTGCGGCTCGAGCTCGCCGCGGACTATCTGGTGATGGCGGCCTGGCTCGCCTACCTGAAGTCGCGCCTGCTGCTGCCCGAACCGCCATCGGCGGAAGGTCCGAGCGCTGAAGACATGGCGACCGCGCTCGCCAATCGCCTGCGCCGGCTGGAAGCCATCCGTGAAGCCGCGAAAAGCCTGATGACGCGACCGCAACTCGGACGCGACATTTTTGCGCGCGGCGAGCCGGAAAGGATCGCCGAGATCAAGCATCAGAAGTGGACGGCGACGCTGTATGACCTGCTGACGGCCTATGCCTCGCAGCGCCAGCGCCGCGTGCTGGCGAGCGTGCACCTGGCCAAGCGCACGGTTTGGTCGCTGAGCGAGGCGCGCGCCTCGCTGGAGCGGCTGGTCGGCATGGCCGAGGACTGGAGCTGTATGGACGATTTCCTGCTGAGCTATGTCGTCGAGCCGTCGCAGCGCGCCACCGTGTTCGCTTCGAGCTTTGCCGCCGCCCT
>CAZLTO010000158.1:0-4220 GCA_964562475.1 uncultured Sphingobium sp.
CTGCCCCCGCGCTGATCCATAACGACAGCGACCTTATCAAACGCGCTATCCGCGACATCTACAACCGCGACATCGACGAGGTCGTGGTCGAGGGTGATGAGGGCTATCGGCACGCCAAGGACTTCATGAAGATGCTGATGCCGAGCCATGCGCGCAAGGTGAAACAATATTCCGACCCCGTCTCGCTGTTTCAGCGACATGGCGTGGAGGATCAGCTCGCGGCGATGTATCACCCGGTCGTCCAGCTCAAGTCCGGCGGCTATCTGGTGATCAACCCGACGGAAGCTCTGGTGTCGATCGACATCAACTCCGGCCGCTCGACCCGCGAGCATAATATCGAGCAGACCGCGACCGCGACCAACCTTGAGGCCGCGCGCGAGATCGCGCGCCAGCTCCGCCTGCGCGACATGGCGGGCCTTGTCGTCATCGACTTTATCGACATGGAGCATAGCTCCAACGTCCGCAAGGTCGAGAAGGCGATGAAGGAAGCGCTGAAAGATGACCGCGCCCGCATTCAGGTGGGCCGCATTTCGGGTTTCGGCCTGATGGAAATGAGCCGCCAGCGCCTGCGCACCGGCGTGCTCGAGGCCTCGACCCGCGCCTGCCCGCATTGCGAGGGCACCGGTCTTGTCCGCACCGCCTCCTCGGCAGGGCTTTCCGCGCTGCGCATGCTGGAGGAGGAAGCAGCGCGCGGTCGGGGTAGCGTCATTACGCTCCGCGCCAGCCAGGAAGCGGCCTTCTACGTGCTCAACAACAAGCGCCGCGAACTGGACGAGATCGAGCAGCGCTATGGCGTCTCGATCGTCATCCTGCCCGATGGCGAGGTGGAAGGCGCGCGCATGTCAGTCGAGGCGAGTGGCCCGCGGCCCACTGTGCAGATCAGCTATGCGCCAGTCGCCGAGGACGAGGATGCCGATCTGCCCATCGAGGATATGGACGATGAGCTGGAAGACGTTCCTGAAAACGAGACCAGCAGCGAACGCCAGGCACGCGAGGACCGGGAAGACCGCGAAGATAATGAGGGCGGCAGACGCCGCCGTCGCCGTCGCCGGCGCCGTGGCGGGCGTCGCGAGGATGGCGATGCCCTGAACAATGCCGAATCGGTTGCGGAAGCGCATGCGGATGGCGAGTCCGAGGCCACCGAAGCTGAAGGCGAGGAACCTGTGGCGGCAGTTGCCCCCGCAGACGAACAGGAAGGCGAAAGCCGCCGTCGCAGCCGTCGCGGGCGCAGGGGTGGCCGTCGCAATCGCGGTGAAGCAGCTGATGAAGCTGGCTCCGTCGAAGCTCCTGCTATCGAAGAGGCGGCAGAGCCTGTAGCCATTGAGGCGACAGAGGCAACCGCAACGGCCGAGGAAGCCGAGGCGCCCAAACCCAAGGCTCGTCGCACACGCGACCGCAAGCCGAAGGCGGATGCAGAAGCAGTTGCGGACGACGCGGGCGAGGTTGTTGAAACGGCGCCGCAAGAAGCCGATGTGCCAGCTGCAACGGAAGCCCCGGCCAAGCCCAAGCGCACCACCCGTCGCAAAAAGGCGGAGACCGTTGCCGATGCAGTTGTCGCTGAAGAGGCGGCGATAGGCGAGCCAACGCCTGCAACATCGCCGGTTACGGAAGCAGCCTTGGCGCGCATTGAGACCAGCACTGGGGACGAAGACTCCGACGGAGAGCCACGGCGCGGCTGGTGGCAGCGCACTTTCGGGGCCGATTAGGGATCAATGGCGATGGCGCGGGTCGATTGCCCGCGCCGCGTCATCTGCCGTTCAGCCTTCCGGGTGCAGAGGGATATCATGCTGATGACAGGCACGATCAACCGCATCCCTGCTCTCGCGCACCATCACCTTCGGGTCCTGGCGCGCGCAATTCTTTGCCTCATTATCAGCGTCACGCTGCTCGTCCAGCCCGCGAGCGCGCAGCAGATACTGCGCGATGCGGAAACCGAAGCCTTCCTCAGGGACATCTCTGCGCCGCTCATCAAGGCGGCAGGGCTCAGCCCCAATAACGTTCAGGTGTTGCTGATCAACGACACCAGCATCAACGCCTTCGTTGCTGGCGGACAGATCGTGTGGATTCATTCCGGCCTCCTCACTGCCGCCGACAATGCGAACCAGCTTCAGGGCGTGATCGCACATGAGCTGGGCCATATCGAGGGCGGGCATATCATCCGCGCGGGCGAAGGCATGAAGGCGGCGACCGGGATTACATTGCTCTCTATGCTGCTTGGCGCGGCTGCCATAGCCGCAGGTGGCGGCGATGCAGGCATGGGCATCATCATGGCGGGCCAACAGGCGGCCTTGGGGAAATATCTCGCCTTCTCCCGCACGCAGGAAAGCAGCGCGGACCTCGCGGGCGCGCGCTACCTCCACACCGCAGGGATCAGCGGGCGAGGCAGCATCGAATTCTTCAAGAAACTGCAAAACCTCGAATATCGCTATCGCCTGCGTGAGGAAGCGGACGACGGCTATGCCACCACCCACCCGCTCTCCACCGACCGCATCGCCTATCTGACCGACGTCTATCAGAAAGACGCCGCCTGGGACGCCAAGACGCCGCCGGATATCGACGCCCGCTTCCAGCGCATCAAGGCCAAGCTCGCGGGCTTTGTCGACGATCCTGCCCAGACGATGCGCACCTATCCGGAGACGGACCAGTCGCTCCCCGCTCATTATGCGCGCGCCTATGCCTGGCACAAGAGCGCCTATCCCGACAAGGCGATGGCCGAAACCGCAGCGCTGGTGAAAGCCGCCCCGCATGATCCCTATTTCCTGGAGCTTCAGGGGCAGGTTCTGCTCGAAAGCGGGAAGGCCGCCGAGGCGATCCCGCCGCTGCGCGAGGCGGTGCGGCTTACCAACAGCCAGCCGCTGATCGCTACGCTGCTCGGCCATGCGCTGATCGCCACGGAGGACGACAAGAACTATGCCGAGGCGGAATCCGTGCTGCGCGCGGCGGTAGCGAAGGACCGGGACAATCCCTTCGCCTGGTATCAGCTCGGTGTGGTCTACGAGCATCGCGGCGACACCGCGCGCGCGGCGCTGGCGACGGCGGAGCGCTATTCGCTGGAAGGCAACAAGCCCCTCGCCCTGCGCAATGCCGAAGCCGCGATGGCGGGCATCGACAAGGCCAGCCCTGATTATCTGCGCGCGCAGGACATTGCGCTTGCGACACGTGGCGAGATGGACAATGCCCGAAAGGGTAAAAAAGGAGACAAGACGGAAGGCAAGGAGGGTCAGCCTTGACCTCATCCCCTGACCCCGCCACAAATTCGCCGGACTTTCGTGCGGCTCTCAAGAACAGGAAAATACAGATGCTTCTCGGATTATTGGCCGCGGCGACGGTCGTGGCCACAGCGGCGGTCGCCGTCAATTCCACGGACGCGCCGGAGCCAGCCAGCCAGACGGAGCGCGCGCGCATCGAGCAGATCGTGCATGACTATATCCTCGCGCACCCGGAAATATTGCCGCAGGCGATGGAGCGCCTCAAAGACAAACGCATCGCCGAGGTCGTCAACACCCGCCGCCACGAGATCGAAACGCCCTATGCGGGCGCGTGGGAAGGCGCGAAGGATGCAGATGTGATAGTGGTCGAGTTCTTCGATTATAATTGCAGCTATTGCCGCGCGTCGTTGCCTGACATCACCAAGATCGTGGCTAACGACCCCAAGGTGAAGGTCGTCTATCGCGAACTGCCGATCCTCTCCGAAGAGAGTAACCTCGCCGCGCGGGTTTCATTGCTCGCCGCAGAGCAGGGCAAATATATGCCCTTTCACAAGGCGCTTTATGCGGGCGGACGCGTGACGAAGAACAGCATCCTGGCCGCCGCGACCACTGCCGGGCTGGAGCGCAAGGCTGCCGAAGCCGCGATCAATAGCAACCGCTATGACCCGGAGATCGAGGGCAACCTCAAGCTGGCGCAGGAACTCGGCGCGAGCGGCACGCCCACGTTCGTTGTCGGCAACAAAATCCTCAACGGTGCCGTGGGCTATGATGCCCTGAAGGAGGCCGTTGCAGCAGCGCGCTCAGGGAAATAACTATAGAGCACGCTGCGTTAAATCTGACGCATGACGCACGCTCTATGTCTTTGTTGTCGCATCGTTTATTGCCAACTGAGCGGCGCAGCCATGCCGGGGGCATGGCGAGCAGCGCAAGCGGTTCCCACTTTTTGGCACGATGCTCTAGTTGTGGAGCTTCAACAGGTTGTTCATTGGTTGATCGAGCCGACTGATGGGC
>CAZLTO010000159.1:0-4208 GCA_964562475.1 uncultured Sphingobium sp.
GACCGCGCTCGTCCACCATATCCTGAAGACCTCCGGCGTGCCGGCGACGATGGGCGGCAATATCGGCCTGCCGATCCTCGCCCAGGATCCGCTCCCCGAAGGCGGCGTCTATGTGCTGGAGCTGTCGAGCTATCAGATCGACCTGACCTTCAGCCTCGATTGCGATGTCGCGGTGCTCTTGAACATCTCGCCCGATCATCTCGATCGCTATGACGGGTTCGCGGGCTATTGTGCGTCCAAGGCGCGATTGTTCGCGATGCAATCCGCCGGGCATAAGGCGATAATCGCGCTGGATGACGACAATACCCGTGCGATTGCGGCAGGCGTGCGAGGGACGCAAGGCGTCCATGCCGCCGATATTTCTCCCGCCGATCAGGCGCGCTGGCCCGCGCTGCAAGGACCGCACAATGCGCAGAATGTTGCGGTGGCGCGCGCAGTGGCGCGTTCGCTCGGCATATCCGAGACGGGGATCGAGCATGGCCTCCAGACCTACGCCGCGCTTCCCCACCGGATGCAGCGCGTGGCGGAGCGCAATGGCGTTCTATGGGTCAACGACAGCAAGGCGACCAATGCGGCCTCGACCGCTCCGGCTCTGGCTGCCTATCCGCCGGTCAACGGCACGCCGCGTATCCACTGGATCGTCGGGGGCCTCGCCAAGACCGATCATCTCGATGAATGCGTGCCCTATTATCCCAACATCAAGGCGGCCTATACGATCGGCGAAGCGGGCCATCGCTATGCCGCGCTGCTTGCTCCCCACATGCCGGTCGACGACAGCGAAATGCTGACCGCCGCCGTGCGCCGCGCCGCGCGGGTGGCGGAGCCGGGCGATGTCGTGCTGCTCTCCCCTGCCTGCGCGAGTTTCGATCAGTTTCGCGATTACGAGGCGCGCGGCGATGCGTTCGTCCACAGTGTCGAGGCGCTCGATGAAGGTGAGGACGCCTCTGATGCGTGAAAGCCGCCCGCGCCACACCGCTTCCCGCGCCGGCCAGATGGTGCGCGATTTCCGCACCCGCACGGTGCCGCGCGAACGCACGCCGCTGGGCGTGTGGTTCTGGGAGATCGACCGGGTGCTGCTCTCGCTCATCTTCATCCTGATCGCCATCGGGCTGGTGGCTGTGGCGGCGGCGTCTCCGGTCGCGGCTATCGACCGTTCGACTGCCCAAGTGAGCGTCGATCCCTTGATCTATTTCTATCGCCAGCTGTTATGGGTCGGCCTCGGCGTGCCGCTGATGCTGGGCATCTCGATGATGCAGCGGGATAAGGCGCGGCGGCTCGCAATCGGCCTGGCGGGCTTCTTCCTGCTGACGCTGATCCTCGTGCCGGTGCTGGGCAGCAGCATCAACGGCGCGAAACGCTGGATCGACCTGCCCGGCATGCGTTTTCAGCCGTCGGAATTCCTCAAGCCCGCTTATGTGGTGACGATGGCGTGGTTGCTTTCGCTTAAGGATCGGGATGCCACATTGCCCGTGGTGCCACTGACCGGCGCGATTACCGGCGTTATCGTGCTGCTGTTGATGCGCCAGCCGGATTTCGGCCAGACGGTAATTTTCTGTGCCTGCTGGGGCGCGCTGCTGCTGCTCACCGGCGTATCGTGGCGCATCATCGGCATCTTGACCGGCGCGGCGTTCGGCGGGATGGTCGCGGTCTATCTGTTTTACGAAAACGGTCGGCAGCGCATCAACGACTTTCTCGGGCTGGGCATCGTCGAGGATACAGGGCCGGATCAGGTGGAGCTGGCGCACCGCACGATCACCAATGGCGGCTTCGGTGGGGTTGGGCCGGGGTTGGGGCAGGCGAAGTTCCGCCTGCCCGAAGCGCATACCGACTATATCTTCTCGGTGATCGGCGAGGAATTCGGCCTCATTTCGTGCATTGCCGTCGCGCTCGTCTATCTTGCGATCATCATGCGGGTGTTGCTGAAGCTGCTCGATGAGGACAATCTGTTCATCCTGCTCGCGGCGGCGGGCCTCACGGTGCAGTTCGGTATGCAGGCGATCATCAACATGGGCGTCAATGCGCAAATTTTTCCGTCGAAGGGCATGACACTCCCCTTTATCAGCTATGGCGGCTCCTCTATGCTGGCCTTGAGTATCGGCGTCGGGCTGTTGCTCGCCTTTACCAGGCGCAATCCCTATCTGGATGGCAAGCCCCGCGCGACAAAAACGAATTGGAGTGGCCGATGAGCGTTACCCGTCACTTCGTTCTCGCCGCGGGCGGGACCGGGGGACATATGATCCCCGCCCACGCCGTGGCGGAGGAGCTGATGGCGCGCGGGCATCATGTCGCGCTGGTGACGGACGAGCGCGGCGCGAAGATCCCCGGCATCTTCGACAAGGCGGCGGTGCATGTGCTGCCCGCGGGCCGGATGCAGGGCGGGCCGCTGGGCTGGATCCGGGGTCTGAAGGGCATCCGCGAGGGGCGCGACATGGCGCGGCGGATGTATGCCAACTTCCGCCCCACCGTGGTGTGCGGCTTTGGCGGCTATCCGGCGCTGCCCGCGCTGCTTGCGGCGCTCAAGGACGATATCCCGACCGTGATCCATGAGCAGAATGCGGTGCTGGGGCGTGTGAACCGCTATCTTGCGGGTAAGGTCAATGCCATCGCCACCGCCTATCCCGATGTGGCGCGGCTGAAGGACAAGTTCGATCACAAGATCTGTCTCGTCGGCAATCCGGTGCGCGAGGAAGTGCTGGCGCTGCGCGGTGAAGAGTTCCCCGCGCTCACCGACGAGAGCGTGTTCCGCCTGCTGGTGACGGGCGGCAGCCAGGGCGCGAGCATCTTGTCCGATGTGGTGCCGGAGGGCTTGTCGATGCTGCCCATCTCGCTGCGTCGGCGCTTGCAGGTAACGCAGCAATGCCGCGCGGAGGATATCGAGCGGGTGCGCGCCACCTATGCCGAGCTGGAGATCCCGGCGGACCTCGCGACCTATATCACCGACATGCCGGAGAAGCTCTCCTGGGCGCATCTGGTGATTGCGCGGGCGGGTGCGTCGACGCTTGCGGAGCTGACGGTCGCCGGGCGGCCCGCAATCCTTGTGCCGCTTCCCAGCGCAATGGACGATCACCAGACTGCCAACGTGCGCGAGCTGGTCGAGGCGGGCGGCGCACGCTCGATCCCGCAGCAGTATTTTACACCGGTTGAGCTTGCCAAGCAGATGCAGAAAATGGCGCTGGAGCCGGGCGCACTGCAAAATGCAGCGAAGCGTGCATGGAATTGTGGCCGGCCGAACGCCGCGCGCGATATGGCCGATTTGCTCGAATCGATAGGAACCGCCCCGCTGATGAACGATCCCGTGACCGTCAAACCCTTCATTGCCTCGCCTTCCGCATTGAACCTTGGTGGAGCGGCCGCATGAGGGGCGTCGCGACCGACATCGGCACGATCCACTTCATCGGCATCGGCGGCATCGGCATGTCCGGCATCGCCGAGGTGATGCACAATCTCGGTTACAGCGTGCAGGGGTCCGATGTGGCCGAGGGCTATGTCGTCGAAGGGCTGCGCAACAAGGGCATCAAGGTGATGATCGGCCACAAGCCCGAAAATCTGGGCGATGCGGCGGTGGTCGTTACCTCGACCGCGATCAAGCGCGGCAACCCGGAGGTCGAGCTTGCTTTAGAAAAGCGCGTGCCCGTCATCCGCCGCGCGGAGATGCTCGCCGAGCTGATGCGCCTCAAATCCACCGTTGCTGTCGCGGGCACGCACGGCAAGACGACGACGACCAGCATGATCGCGGCGCTGCTAGACGCGGGCGGCGTCGATCCCACCGTCATCAACGGCGGCATCATCAACGCCTATGGCTCCAACGCGCGACTGGGGTCATCCGAATGGATGGTGGTGGAGGCGGATGAGAGCGACGGCAGCTTCCTGCGGCTCGACGGCACCATCGCGGTGGTGACGAACATCGACCCCGAACATCTCGATCATTATGGCGATTTCGAGAAGGTGAAAGACGCCTTTGTCGAATTCGTCGAGAATGTGCCTTTCTATGGTGCGGCGATGCTGTGCCTCGATCACCCGGAGGTGCAGGCGATCCTGCCGCGCGTGCAGGACCGGCGCGTGGTCACTTATGGATTCTCGGCGCAGGCCGATATTCGTGGCGAGCATGTGCGGCCGATCCCCGGCGGCAACCGCTTCGATGTGCAGGTGCGCGAGCGCGATGGCGCGGTGCGGCGGATCGAGGGGATCGAGTTGCCGATGCCGGGGCG
>CAZLTO010000160.1:0-4199 GCA_964562475.1 uncultured Sphingobium sp.
TTTTGCGGCGCTTGTCGGCGTTCCCGCCGGGATACCATTGCTGGCCGAGATCATCGCAACCGCGGATATGGGCGGGCGCATAGGCAAAGCCGCGATCCAGCAGCGAAAGCCGCGAAGTGGAGAAGCCCGGCTCCATCGCAATGCCATAAGCGCCATAGCCATAAAGATGGAGGCGGCCTGAGCCGTCCAACGGGAAGCCCTTGGGATAGACGATCGAGACCGGGACCGGCGTCCCGTCCCGCGCCGTGATCATCAGCCGCTGCGTTTCATAGCGCGCGGCATCATAGCCGGACGGGATTTCCTGAACCTTGAGCACCTCCCACGCTTCGCTCTCAAGATCATAGTCATAGATCGTATCCGGCGTGACCATCGACTCATAGCCGATGCGCAGTTTCTGGACGTCATATTCGGGATTGTCGTCCAGCGAGGCGGTGTAGCTCGCCTCGGGAAAGCTGAGGCGCTTTGGCGTGTGCGTCGCGTAATCGCGCAGCTCGATCTGGTCGAGGCCGTCCAGCCGCCCCTCGGTGACATAGAAGCTTTTGAACAGGGTCATGTCGGTGAGGTAGAAGTTCGCATCCGCCGCGATCACCTCCTGCCACTGACCGGGCGCCTCGACCGGCGCCTTCACCAGCCGGAAATTGGGGTGGGTGTCGTTGGTGCGGATATACAGCGTGCCCTCATGCTCATCGACATCATATTCGCGGCCCGGCAGCCGCGTGGAAACGAGGCGCGGGGCGGCGAACGGATCATCGGCGGGGATAAGCCATGCCTCGCTCGTCACATGATCGCCGGTGCCGATGACGATCCATTTTTCCGAGGAGGTGAGGCCAATCGAGACGCGGAAGCCCTCGTCGTCCTCGTGGAAAATCTCGCGGTCCTGCTCGATAGGCTGGCCGATCACATGCACCCGCGCATTGTCTGTGCGCCAGTTCTCGTTGGCGAGGCTGTAGAGGATCGCCTTGCTGTCGGAGGTCCACACCAGCGCGGAGAGAGTGCCGGGGATCACATCCGCCAGCATCTCGCCGGTCTGGAGATCGCGGATGCGCGCCTCGAACCGCTCGCCGCCGTCGGTATCGACCGCGAAGGCGAGATAGCGTCCGCATGGAGAGACGGAGACCGCACCGAGGCGAAAATATTCATGCCCCTCGGCGAGCGCGGGTTCATCGAGGATCAACTGATCCGCGCCCTCTCCCGATGCCGCCTTGCGATACCATTTGCGATATTGCGCGCCGACCTCGAACGCGCGCCAGTAGATCCAGTCGCCGTCCTTCTGCGGCACCGAGCGGTCATCCTCCTTGATGCGGCCCTTCATCTCCGCAAAGAGATCGTCGATCAGCCCGTTGTGCGGGGCCATCGCCTGCTCGAACCACGCGTTCTCCGCTTCGAGATAGGAGAGCACCGCCTTGTCCTTCACATCCGGGTAGCCGGGATCGCGCAGCCAGAAATACGGATCTTCGATCACCTTGCCGTGGTGGCGGATTTCGTGGGGGCGGCGTTCGGCAATCGGCGGGGCGGCCAGGGGTGTGGGATTGGTCATCTAGGTTCCGGTGTTCTTGCGGCTAGCGGGAAAGCACGCGCATGCTTATGTTGGTTTCAACCCGCCATGCTTCAAGGAACGCCGCTTGTCCACTTCTGCCGAACGTCTTGCTTCTCTCCGCGCCGAACTCGCCGCTCGCTCGCTCGATGGGTTCGTGATCCCGCTGACCGACGAGCATATGAGCGAATATGTCGGCGGCTATGCCCAGCGGCTGGCGTGGCTCACCGGCTTCGGCGGGTCGGCGGGCAGCGCGGTGGTGCTGAAGGACAAGGCGGCGATCTTTGTCGATGGGCGCTATACTTTGCAGGTGCGCGATCAGGTGGATGACGCGCTCTACGCGTATTGCGATCTCCCCGCGACGCAGCCTGCCGACTGGCTGACGGATGCAGCGAGCGCGGGCGCGCGGATCGGCTATGATCCGTGGCTCCACACGCGCGACTGGGTGCAAAATACGCGCGAGAAGTTGGCAGCGAGGGGCGCGGAGCTGGTCGCGGTGGAGACGAACCCGGTGGACGCGGTATGGACAGACCGCCCTGCTCCCAGCCTCGCGCCCGCTGTGCCGCATGGGCTGGAATTCGCAGGCAAGGCGCATCAGGAGAAGCTCACCGACATCGCGGCGTGGCTCAAGAGCCGCGGGGCGGACGCCGCGATCCTCTCCGCGCTGGACAGCATTGCGTGGGCGCTCAACATTCGCGGCGCGGATGTGGCGCGCACCCCGGTCGCGCTCAGCTATGCGGTGGCGAAAGCGGACGGCACGCTCGATCTGTTCATAGCGAAGGAGAAGTTGACGGCGGAGCTGCGCGCGCATCTCGGCAACCGGGTTGCGATCCGCGAGCGTGCCGATTTCGCGGATGCGCTGGCGCGCGATTTCGCGGGCAAGAAAATCGCGGTCGATCCCGAACGCGCGGTCGCGGCGATCTTCGCGGCGCTTGAGAATGGCGGCGCGAAAGTGGATGCCGCGCGCGATCCGGTCGTGCTGGCGAAGGCGATCAAGAACGGGCAAGAAATCGCGGGTCATGATGCCGCGCAACTGCGCGACAATGCGGCGCTGGTGCGCTTCCTCCACTGGATCAGTGTCGAGGGGCCGAAAGGCACGCAGACCGAGCTGTCCGCTGCCGCACAGCTGCGCGCCTTCCGCGAGCAGACCGGTTGCCTCGTCGATCTGTCGTTCGACACGATCAGCGGCGCGGGGCCGAACGGCGCGGTCGTCCACTACCGCGCCGAGGACAAGACCAACCGCGCGATCGCGCCCGACATGCTCTATCTCGTCGATTCGGGCGGGCAATATCGCGATGGCACCACCGACATCACCCGCACACTCGCCATCGGCAGCCCGAGTGCGGAGATGCGCGAGCGCTTCACGCTGGTATTGAAGGGCCATATCGCGATTGCCCGCGCGGTCTTTCCGCAGGGCACGCGCGGCAGCCAGCTCGATGCGCTCGCGCGTCGCGCGCTGTGGGAGCGCGGATTCGATTATGCGCACGGCACCGGGCATGGGGTGGGGAGCTTCCTCTCGGTGCATGAAGGGCCGCAGCGTATCGCCACTTTCGGCGGCGGCGACGAGCCGCTGCGCGCGGGCATGTTCCTCTCCAACGAGCCGGGTTATTACAAGACCGGCGAATATGGCATCCGCATCGAAAATCCCGTGCCGGTGGAAGCGCGCGAAGTGCCGGGCCCGGAACACCCTATTCCCTACTTGCGCCACCTTCCCTATGTGCCGATCGACCGGGCGCTGGTGGTGCCGGAGATGCTGGATGCGGGCGAACGCGAGTGGCTCAATGGCTATCACGCCGAAGTGCTGCGGCGGGTGGGACCGCTGGTGGAGGGGGATGTGCGGGCGTGGCTTGAGGGGGCGTGTAGAGAGATTTGAGAGAAAGCGGACTGTCCGGACACGACAACTTACCCGACATAGATCGCATGGCGATACTCATCGACCAATGCTGGAGCGTTTTTGAGCCAATCTCCTGCTACAAAAAGATGGTGCATTACATCTCCATCAAGCCAATAAATTTCGCAGGCGCTTGCAGGGTTATCCAAGTCTCTGTGAGTGCATTTCCCATAAATGTCGGATCGTGCGTCGAAGGTTATATATAGCAAACCATTGATCCAGATTTCGGGATCAAGCGACTGCCATATCCGCATCCCGTCACGCGTTTCAGTTAACTTTACCGGTCCTCTCACGGGTGGAAGCGGTGGCAGAATATCTTTTTTCCATTGGAATAGCTGGTCTGGGATAGTGATACTGAACGGCCAAGAATGACCATCGTCATATGCCATCCAACTATGGATAGGAGCCACCTTATTCCATAAAGCGACCCAAAAACTGCGTGGTATACTAACTTCCGCTGCATAAGGGACAGGTTGCCCAAAATATTTGACCGGCAACTCCTCTCTTCCGGCGGGGAAGCGATATTTATGGACAGAAAATTCAACTATTTGCCATTTTTGGCTCTCGGATGGCTGCGTTACTTCGCTAACGTTGGCGTATGATGGGGCGGCCCACACAAGAATAGCTGCGAAAGACATTAGACAGAAAATAAGACGCATTAGATACCGATAGCGCTCAATTGGGTATACGGCAATTTGCATATTGATGTCCGCTTTCCACAACATGCACGAACCCGCTCGCGCGGGAGGGTCGCGTGTGGGGCAGTAGCGTGAT
>CAZLTO010000161.1:0-4136 GCA_964562475.1 uncultured Sphingobium sp.
GCCTCGACATGGCCGATGGGCGCAATGACGCCGAGCACGCCGGCATTGGCCACGAGAATGTCGAGCTTGCCCCAGCGCTCGTGGATCGAGCCGCCGAGCCGGTCGATGCCTGCCATGTCGGTCAGGTCGAGAGGCACCAGCGTCGCCGACCCGCCGGCGGCCTTGATCTCGTCGTCGAGTTCCTCCAGCCCGCCGACGGTGCGCGCCACTGCGATCACATGCGCGCCCGCCGCGCCCAAAATCACGGCGGTTTCCGCGCCGATCCCCCGGCTGGCGCCGGTCACAAGGGCGAGCTTGCCGACGAGCGGCTTGTCGAGGCCGTCGGTCATGACGTTCAGACCACCCGTTCGGACAGCAGCTCAAGCTGGTCCCGCACCTCGGCCTCATCCTGATCGGTGAGGGCGGTGTGGTAATCGCCGGTGAAGCAGGCGTCGCAATATTGCGGGCGGATGTCGGCGCGCTTCGCCTCGCCCAGCGCCTTGTAGAGACCGTGGGTGGGGGGAAAGTGGGGGGGGGCGGGGTGGATGAAATCGCGCATTCCGCCGAGGTCGAGCTTGTGCGCGAGCAGCTTGGTGCGCTCCGGCGTGTCGACGCCATAGAAGCAGCTGTGCCGGGTCGGCGGGCTGGCGATGCGCATATGCACTTCCTTCGCACCTGCCTCGCGCATCATCTGCACGATCTTCAGCGAGGTCGTACCGCGCACAATGCTATCGTCAATGAGGATGATGCGCTTGCCGTCGATAAGCGCGCGGTTGGCATTATGCTTTAGCTTCACGCCCAAGTGGCGAACCTGATCGCCGGGCTGGATGAACGTGCGGCCGATATAGTGCGAGCGGATGATGCCCAGCTCGAACGGGATGCCGGATTGCTGCGCATAGCCGATGGCGGCGGGCACTCCACTGTCCGGCACCGGGATTACATAATCCGCATCGACCGGGTTCTCGAGCGCAAGCTGCGCGCCGATCGCCTTGCGGACAGTATAGACGCTGCTGCCGTCGACGATCGAATCGGGGCGCGAGAAATAGACATGCTCGAAGATGCACGGGCGCGGATGCACATCGCCGAACGGGCGATGGCTGCGGATCTGAGCGGCGTTCGCGCCATGAGGCACGACGATCAGCTCGCCCGGCTCGACCTGGCGGATATATTCGGCGCCGACCACATCGAACGCGACCGTCTCCGAGGCAAAGATCACCGCATCACCCAAGCGACCCATCACTAGCGGGCGGATGCCCAGGGGATCGCGGCAGGCGAGCAGGCCCTCCGCTGTCATGCAGATCAGCGAATAGGCGCCCTCTACCTGCTTCAGTGCGTCGATGAACTTGTCCAGCAGCGTGCGATAGCTGGAGGTGGCGACGAGATGGATAATCACTTCGGTGTCGGAGGTGGACTGGAAGATCGAGCCGCGACGAATGAGCTCACGGCGCAATTTCATCGCGTTGGAGATATTGCCATTATGCGCCACTGCGAACCCGCCGCTCGAAAGCTCGGCATAAAGCGGTTGAACATTGCGCAGCGAAGTTTCGCCCGTGGTGGAATAGCGGACATGGCCGCAGGCAACCTTGCCAGGCAGGCTGCGGATCGCCTCGTCATTATCGAAATTGCCCGCGACATGGCCCATTGCGCGCTTGGTATGGAAATCCTGCCCGTCCCAGCTGGTGATTCCCGCCGCTTCCTGCCCGCGATGCTGGAGCGCATGGAGGCCCAGCGCCACCATCGCGGAGGCCGTTTCCGCTCCGGAAACGCCGAAAATCCCGCACTCCTCGCGGAGCTTGTCGTCATCGAAAGGGTGCGTGGTCAGCATGGGCTCGGCGTCCATTGCAAATGCCTGATTCCGGTGTGTGGGCGACTGTCTAGCGCGCATATAGGGGCATCGCGCCGGTTTGTCGCCCCCTTGTTTGTCGCGAGCCTGTCACATTTTGGGTTGCGCGCACGGATATGGGCTGAAGGGAGCCTAGTCACCTTCAAATTGTGGCGCTAAAGAGGCGCGCAATGCATATATTCGCCAACCCTGCGAAGTTTCTTTCCATCGCCCGTCCGCTGACGCCGTGGCTGTTCTGGCTCGGGCTGGCGCTGATCGTTGCGGGTGCGTTTTGCGGCCTGTTCCTCACCCCGGCGGACTATCTGCAGGGCGAATCGGTGCGTATCCTTTATATCCATGTGCCCGCCGCATGGCTCGGCATGGTCGGCTGGAGCGGCATGGCGATCGCGGCGCTGATGCAGATGGTGTGGCGGCATCCGCTCGCGGGGGTCGCGGGTCGTGCGATAGCGGTGCCAGGCGCATTGTTCACCGCGATCTGCCTCGCCACCGGCTCGATCTGGGGTCGCCCTACCTGGGGCACCTGGTGGGAGTGGGATGGGCGGATGACGAGTATGCTGGTGCTGCTGTTCCTCTATTTCGGCTATATCGCGCTGGCCCGTGCGTCGGCAGAGCAGGCGGGAGGCATTGGCGAAAGCGGAGGCGTGTCGCGCGTAACGGCGATCTTCGCATTGGTGGGCGCGATTAACCTCCCCATCATCAACCGCTCGGTGGTGTGGTGGAACAGTCTGCATCAGGGGCCAAGCATCACCATGCGCGGCTCAACCATAGACAGCGCGATCCTGTGGCCGCTGGGGCTGACGGTGATGGGCTTCTCGCTCTGGTTCGGGGCGATCGTGCTGATGCGGATGCGCAGCATATTGGCGCAGAACAAGGTCGAGGCGCGGCTCGCGCGCCGAGCGCGGGAGGGTTGAGCGCATGAACCACTGGCTGTTCATCATCGCCGCTTATGCGCTCACCGCCCTTGGCACGCTGGGAGTGAGCTGGACCAGCTGGCGCACGATGCGCAGCGCCGAAACCCGCGCGGATGCGCTGAAGCGCGAGCGGGACTGAACCTATGGCGATGAAATCCAAGCATCAGCGGCTGATCCTCGGCCTTGCCGCGCTGGCGGCGATCATCGGCGCGGGTCTGCTGGCGGCGTCGGCGCTGAAGGATGAAGCCGCCTATTTCTACGTGCCGGCGGACGTAAAAGCCAAGGGCGTGGAAGCGGGCAAGGCCGTGCGTCTTGGTGGCATGGTCGAGCGCGGCTCGCTTGCGCATCTGAAAGATGGCGTCACCATCCGCTTCACCGTGACCGACGGCAAGGCGAGCGTTCCGGTCGTCTTCAAAGGCATCGCGCCCGATCTGTTCCGCGAAGGCTCGGGTGTCGTCGCGGAAGGGGCTTTCGACACAAGCGGCACTTTCATTGCTGATAATCTCCTCGCCAAGCATGACGAGCGCTATATGCCGCGCGAGATGGAAGGCATGCAATATGACGAGAAGACGCACCAGATAAAAGGTGCGCCCAAGCCGTGATCGCCGAGCTGGGCCTTGGTGCGCTCTGGCTCGCGGCGGCGATGGCACTGCTGCAACTGCTGCTTGCTGCGCTGGGGCTGGGCAAAGGTCGGCCTGAGTTGCTCAGCGGCGTCCGCCCGGTCGCGGTGGCGCAGGCGGCGCTGGTGGCATTGTCGTTCGGCAGCCTCATTGCACTGTTCCTGCGCTCGGATATGTCGGTGCTGCTCGTGGCGATGAACAGCCATAGCGCCAAGCCGTGGCTCTATAAATTCGCGGGCACATGGGGCAATCATGAAGGCTCGATGCTGCTGTGGGTCACGGTGATGGGGCTGGCGGGCGCCCTGATCGCGCTGCTGGAGCGCACATTGAAGCGCGATACGCATATGGCGACTTTGGGCGCGCAGGCGGCGATTTCGCTTGGGTTTTATGCATTCCTGCTGTTCGCCTCCAATCCGTTCGCACGGCTCAACCCTGCCGCACCGGATGGGCAAGGGCTTAACCCGCTGCTACAAGACCCCGGCCTCGCCTTCCATCCGCCAACGCTTTATCTCGGCTATGTCGGTCTCTCGGTTGCATTCTCGTTCGCGGTTGGCGCGCTGCTCACCCGCACGGTCGACGCCAGCTTCGCCCGCGCAATGCGGCCGTGGGTGCTCGGCGCCTGGGTTCTGCTCACGATCGGCATCACGGCGGGCAGCTATTGGGCCTATTATGAGCTGGGCTGGGGCGGCTGGTGGTTTTGGGATCCGGTCGAGAACGCCTCGCTGATGCCGTGGCTTGCCGCAACCGCGCTGCTCCATTCGGTGACGGTGCTGGCGACGCGCG
>CAZLTO010000162.1:0-4116 GCA_964562475.1 uncultured Sphingobium sp.
GCTCGGTTACTACGAGAATGAAGAGGCCATCCGCGAAGCGATCGACAGCAACGGGACGCGACCGACGCTTCGCCCCTTTCCAGGACACGCGGGGATTTTATCAATCAAATGCGGGCCGTCTACCGCCAGCCGCGATGAGCTACTGCTCCCCCGCCGATTGGTCTGCGGGCGAGCAAAGGCGAAGCTGTTGCCGCTTTTGGACAAGTGACCCGGAAGGTTCGTCCCGCAATCGCGTTCGCTGGCGGCGTTCGCTGCACGCATGAGACGAAGGACGAAGCGAGGACCGCGAACCGAAACAAACGGGTGGAAAACAGCCACCTGCCGTTCCGGCGACAAGCGCGCGGGATGTTGCGATTCCGACAGATGAAGGCGTTGCAGAAATTCACCTCGGTCCACGCCAGCATACGCGACCATTTCAATTCAGAACGCCATCTCGTTGACCGCCAGACCTGCAAGCTTCGCCGCTCGGCTGGCCTTGCCGAGCGGCAATCGCTGATGCCCTGGCGCTTCGGCGATCGGGCGGCAGCTGTGTGAACTGGAGGCGAGTTCGCATTGGACTGACAGCTCCCCGTGGCGCTATCAACGATCCGTGATCATAAGCTGGCAGAATCGACTTGCGCTTCGCCTTGGGTTGAAGCGGTCTGCCTGTTTCCATGATTGGTCGCGTAAGCTTATTTTGCGTATATTCGATGGAAAACGTCGGCTTGCACGTAAGTGCTTGATTTTATTGGTGACCCCTACGGGAATCGAACCCGTGTTTCAGCCGTGAGAGGGCCGCGTCCTGACCGCTAGACGAAGGGGCCGTTCATCGGGCGGGCGGGCCGCCATGTGAAGCGAGAGCGCGCCTTAGCCGCTTGGGCTCCGATAATCAAGTGCCGCGATGACAGCTTTGCTTGACGCATGTCGGCCACACTCCCTAAGCTCCGGTCATGTGGAAAATCTGGATTGTGGCGGTGGCGGCGATGATGTTGGCAGGAACGGACGGCGCACGGGCCGACAGTCTCTCAAACGGCGTGCAGGCCGATCTGCCCGCGCTGCTTGCTCTCTATCATGATCTGCATCGCCACCCCGAGCTCTCCTCAAAGGAGACGCGCACGGCCGCCTTACTCGCAAAGCGGATGGAGGAATTGGGGTTCAAGGTGACGACCGGGGTGGGCGGCACCGGCATCGTCGCGGTGATGGAAAACGGCCCCGGCCCGGCGATCATGCTGCGCACGGATATGGACGCGCTGCCCGTCACCGAGGCGACCGGCGTCCCTTATGCCAGCGTCGAGCCGGGAGTGATGCACGCCTGCGGGCATGACATCCATATGACGAGCTGGATCGGCGCGGCCCGGCGGCTCTCCGCAATGAAAGACGAATGGTCCGGCACGCTGATCATGATCGCGCAGCCCGCCGAGGAAACCGGCAGCGGCGCGAAGGCGATGCTGGAAGACGGCCTCTTCACCCGCTTCCCGAAGCCGGAGGCGGCGATCGCATTCCACGATGCGGCGGATATGCTGGCCGGAACCATCGGCTACTCGCCCGGCTACACCTTCGCCAACGTCGATTCGGTCGACATAGTGGTGCGCGGCGTCGGCGGGCATGGCGCCTATCCGCAGAATACGCGCGATCCGGTGGTGCTTGCCGCGAAGATCGTGCTGGCGTTGCAGACCATCGTCTCGCGCGAGGTCGATCCACAGGATTCGGCGGTGATTACCGTGGGAAAGCTGAGTGGCGGCACCAAGCGCAACGTCATCCCCAATGAGGTGAAGCTCGAATTAACCGTGCGCAGCTATTCGCAAGCCACGCGTGAGAAGCTGCTCGTCGCGATCGAGCGCGTGGCGAGGGGCGAGGCGATTGCGTCTGGCATGCCGGAGGACCGCATGCCGCTCGTTACCCAAGCGGAAGGGCCGGTCCCCGCGACGTTCAACACTGATCCGCTGACCACGCGCGTCATCTCGGCGTTCGAGCAGCGCTTTGGCGACCGGGTGAAGCGCAGGCCGCCGACGATGGCGGCGGAGGATTTCGGTCGCTTCCGCACCGGCGACAAGCAGGAAATCCAGAGCCTGCTGTTCTGGGTCGGCGGGGTGCCGCAGGATAAATGGGATGCGGCGGGAGGAGACAGCGCGAAGCTGCCTTCGCTGCACAGCCCGTTGTGGGCGCCGGACCCCGAGCCGACCATCCTGACCGCGACCGAGGCGATGACCGCCGCCGCGCTGGAGCTGCTGAAGAAGCGCTAATCCGGGCGGAGGCTTTACGCCGCAGCCTTGCGCCGCTCCGCCAGCTCGTCGTTCAGCATCTCGGCAAGCAGGAACGCCAGTTCCAGCGACTGCGCGGCGTTCAGCCGTGGGTCGCAATGGGTGTGATAGCGGTCCGCCAGCCCTTCGTCGCTGATCGCGATCGCTCCGCCGGTGCATTCCGTGACGTTCTGGCCGGTCATCTCGGCATGGATGCCGCCGCCGAAACTGCCCTCTGCGCGGTGGACGGCGAAGAAGCCGCGCACTTCGGCGAGGATGCGCTCGAACGGGCGGGTCTTGTATCCGCTCGCCGCCTTGATGACGTTGCCGTGCATCGGGTCGCACGACCACAGCACCGGATGGCCTTCCTTCATCACCGCGCGGATGAGCTTGGGCAGGCCAGCCTCGATCTTGTCATGTCCATAGCGGGTGATGAGGGTGATGCGGCCCTCCTTGCGATCAGGGTTCAGCACATCGAGCAGACGAATGAGCGCATCCGGCTCCAGCGAGGGACCGCACTTCATGCCGATCGGGTTGCCGATGCCGCGCAGGAACTCGACATGCGCCGAGCCTTCGAAGCGCGTGCGGTCGCCGATCCACAGCATATGCGCCGAGGTGTCATACCAGCCACCGGTGAGTGAATCCTGCCGGGTTAGCGCCTGCTCATAGGGGAGCAGCAGCGCCTCATGGCTGGTGTAGAAGCTGGTGGACTTCAACTGCGGCACGGTCTCCGCGTCGATGCCGCACGCTTTCATGAAATCCAGCGCCTCACCGATCCGGTCCGCCATCTGCGCGAATTTCTTCGCCCACGGGCTGCGGCCCATATAGTCCAGCGTCCAGCGGTGGACCTGATGCAGGTTTGCATAGCCGCCCTGCGCGAACGCGCGCAGCAGATTGAGGGTGGCGGCGGACTGGTTATAGGCCTGCACCATACGCTGCGGATTGGGTTCGCGGCCTTCCGCCGTGAAGGCGATGTCGTTGATGATATCGCCCAGATAACTCGGCAGTTCGGTGTCGCCCACGGTCTCGGTCGGCGAGGAGCGCGGCTTCGCGAACTGTCCGGCCATGCGGCCCACCTTCACGATCGGCAGCTTGGAAGCGAAGGTCAGCACCACCGCCATCTGGAGGAGCACGCGGAATGTGTCGCGGATGTTGTTGGGGTGAAACTCGGCGAAGCTCTCGGCGCAATCGCCCCCTTGCAGCAGGAACGCTTCGCCGCGCTGGGCGGCGGCCAGATCCTCGGTCAGCGCGCGCGATTCGCCCGCAAACACCAAAGGCGGATAGTTCGACAGCTGCTGCTCGGCGGCATTCAGCGCCGCTGCATCATTATAGCTGGGCATGTGCAGCCCCTTATGGCTGCGCCAGCTTTCCGGCTTCCAGTTCGCCACCGCCACGTCACTTGCTCCTGCTTCACGCCGCTCTCTACCATATACCAGAGTCGGCGGATTGTCCCTATGGGGATCGCGCTCTGCAATGGCAAGAGCCTGCGCATGCGACGAAGGGCGAGAGCAGGAGGCATAAGTTCAAATAAAGCCGCGATTTGGACGTCAAAGCGACTTGCGACTGTAAAGAACCATGCTTAGGCTGAGCGCCAAGCCAATCGGATTGTTCCTGACTCCAATGACCTCTGACCTCCCAGGTCGCCCCGCCAGCCATCCCGCTATTGCTTCCGGCAAGGTCGGAGTGTTGCTGGTCAATCTCGGCACGCCGGATGCGCCTAGCCCAAGCGCGGTGAAGCGTTATCTGCGCGAGTTCCTGTCGGACCGGCGGGTGGTGGAAATCCCCCCGATCCTTTGGCAGCCGATCCTGCGCGGCATCATCCTCAACACGCGGCCCAAAAAATCCGCCCATGCCTATAGTCAGGTCTGGATGAAGGAGGGCTCGCCGCTTGCGGTGC
>CAZLTO010000163.1:0-4098 GCA_964562475.1 uncultured Sphingobium sp.
ACTGGCGGCGTTCGGCGCGCGACGATCATCTCTACGTCCGCGAGCAGGAATGGGAGGCCGCGCACACGGTGTGGCTGTGGCCCGACCGCTCGGCATCGATGGCATTCGCGTCGCAGAAGTCCCGCGACAGCAAGCTCGAGCGCGCGCTGATCGTTACCTTCGCACTGGCCGAACTTCTTGTCGAAGGCGGCGAGCGTGTCGGCATTCCAGGCATCATGAATCCGACCGGCAGCCGCAACGTGGTCGACAAAATGGCGCAGGCGATCCTGCACGACACTGCGGCGCGCGCGAGCCTGCCGCCCGCCTTTGTGCCGTCGGCGCTGTCTGAAATCGTCGTGCTGTCGGATTTCTGGTCGCCGATCGCCGAGGTGCATGCGACGCTGACCGGCCTCTCCTCGACCGGAGCGCACGGCACGCTGGTGCAGATCGTCGATCCGGCCGAGGAGACTTTTCCCTACGCCGGCCGCATCGATTTCGTCGAACCGGAGGGCGCCGGCACCATTACAGCCGGCCGCGCCGAGATGTGGGCAGCCGACTACCTTGCCCGCGTCGCGCGCCATCGCGAGGATATTCGCAGCGAGACCCGACGCCTCGGCTGGTTGTTTTCGGTGCACAACACGAACCGCTCGGCGGCGGAGTTGCTGCTGTTCCTGCATAGCGGCATGACCGTCAGCAAGGGCGGCCAGATCGGACACCGCGCATGATCGGTGGTCTCCCCCTGGCCTTTGCGCAACCGCTGATGCTGATCGGCCTCCTCAGCCTGCCGGTGCTGTGGTGGCTGCTGCGGCTGATGCCGCCGCGCCCGCGCCGCGTCGACTTTCCCCCGGCGCGACTGTTGTTCGACATCGCGCCCAAGGAAGAGACGCCGGCGCGCACGCCGTGGTGGCTCACGCTGATACGTTTGCTCGCGGCGGCACTGGTGATCTTCGCCGCCGCCGGACCGATCTACAACCCGATCGCAGGCGCCGTGCGCTCGACCGCGCCGCTGGTGTTGCTGATCGACGACGGCTGGAGTGCTGCATCGAACTGGGATGCCCGCATCAAGTCGGCGGATGAACTGATTACAGCCGCGGAGTCGGACAGCCGGGGCGTGGCGCTGATCCCGCTATCGGAACCCGCGCGCGACATGACGTTGATGCCGGCAGGCAACGCGCGGATTGCGCTGCGTCAGTTGTCGCCGAAGCCCTATGCGGTCGAACGTGTCGATATGCTGCCCGCCATCACCCGCTTCCTGAATGCGACGGGCGATGCCGAGATCGTCTGGATTGCCGACGGCGTCGACACCGGGCGCGGCCCGGAGTTTGTCGCAGGCCTTCCAGGCGCGATCGGCGATCGTGCGTTGACCATCTATGATGCCGGCCTGACGCCGGCACATGCGCTGACGGCGGCGGAGAACGCCGCCGCGCGCATGGTGGTGAAAGTGCTGCGCGCGACCACCGGCGCGCCCGAGGCCGGCATTGTCCGCGCACTGGACGCGAAGGGATCGCCGATCGGCGATGCACGTTTCGTCTTCAATGTGCAGGATACGGAGACCGAGGCCGCGTTCGATCTGCCGGTAGAGTTGCGCAATGACATCACAAGGCTTGAAATCGCGGGCGAACGTTCGGCGGGCGCGGTGCAACTGCTCGACAAGCGCTGGCGCCGCCGTGCAGTCGGCGTCGTCACGGGCGCAACCGCGGATACGGCGCAGCCGCTGCTCGCCTCGACGTTCTATCTGTCGCGGGCGCTCGGGCCCTTTGCCGACGTGCGGCTCGGCGAGCGCGGCGCGCCCGGGACGGCCATTGCGCGTTTTCTCGATCAGAAACTACCGATGATCGTGCTGGCGGACGTCGGTACCCTCGCACCCGAGATCCGCGAACGGCTGAACACCTGGATCACGCAAGGCGGCGTGCTGCTCCGCTTCGCCGGCCCCCGGCTGGCTGCGGCCGACGACGATCTGGTTCCCGTGCGGCTGCGGCGGGGCGGGCGCAGCCTCGGTGGCGCGCTGACCTGGGAGAAACCGCAAAGTCTGGCCGCCTTTTCCGCCGATGGTCCGTTCGGGGGCCTCGCTGTGGCCAAGGATATTACCGTCACGCGCCAGGTGCTGGCGGAGCCCGACGCGTCGCTGACCGCCAAGAGCTGGGCGACGCTGGCTGACGGAACGCCGCTTGTCACGGGCGAACAGCGCGGCAAGGGGTTGGTCGCGCTTTTCCATGTCAGCGCCGACACCCGCTGGTCGGACCTGCCGCTTTCGGGTACATTCGTGGAAATGCTCCGACGCATCGTCGATATATCGGGTTACACACAGAACGCGGGCCCCGGTCCCGCAGGCGAAGCGCCCACCGAGACGGTCGCGCCCACGCGCATTCTCGACGGTTTTGGCATGTTCGGACCTCCGCCCTCCACGGCAAAGCCGCTCAAGGCCGACTTCCGCGACCGCGCGACTGTGGATCATCCGCCGGGCTTCTACGGACCGGCGGACGGACCACTCGCCGTCAACACGCTTGCAACGGCGGACCGCATCGCAGCACTCGACACCTCTTCACTGCGTGCGCGGCACGCAGCCTATCGCAGCGCTGAGCCGCACGACCTGCGCGGCTGGCTGCTGTCGGGCGCATTCGGGCTGTTCCTCCTCGACGCGCTCGTTGTCGCGTTCATGGGCGCGGGCATGGCGAGCCTGTTGCGGCGGCGCGCCACGGCCGCAGCCGTCGCGCTGATGTTTTTGGCTGTAACGCTGCTTGCGAGCCCACCCGCCTCGGCGCAAAGCGACGAAGCAAGGATCAAGGCGGTATCGCAAACGCGGCTCGCCTACGTCGTCACCGGCAATGCCGATGTGGACTCGATCGTACAGGCCGGCCTTGCAGGGTTGACGCTGTTCCTCGCGCAACGCACCGCGTTCGAGGGCGGGGATCCTGTCGGCGTCGACCCCGGGCGCGACGAACTGTCGTTCTATCCGCTGATCTACTGGCCGGTGATCCCGGGCGCGCCGCGCCCGCCGCAGGACACGCTGAACAAGCTCGACGCCTACATGAAGCAGGGCGGCACCGTGCTGTTCGACACGCGCGATGCGGTCGAAGCGCCCGCGACACCCGGCGGCGAGTCCGAGACGCCCGGCATGCTGACACTGCGCAATATTCTGGGATCCCTCGACATTCCCGAGCTCGAGCCGGTGCCGCGCGAGCATGTCCTGACCAAGACATTCTATTTGCTGCGCGACTTCCCCGGCCGGTTCACCAGCGGCCAGACCTGGGTCGAAACCCTGCCGCGCGAAAGCGATGAGGGCGACGAAGCGGCGGCGCGGCCTGCGCGCGGCGGCGACGGCGTCTCGCCGATCATCATCACCTCGAACGATCTCGCGGGCGCGTGGGCGCTGCGCCCCGACGGCCAGCCGATGCTGCCGCTCTCGCCCGGCGAACCGCGTCAGCGCGAATTCGCGTTCCGCGCCGGCGTCAACATCGTGATGTATCTGCTGACCGGCAATTACAAGGCCGACCAGGTTCATGTGCCGGCGCTGATCGAGCGGTTGGGACAATAGAGACGCCATGCAATACGGCCTCGCCTTCGCGCCACTCGTTCCCGCGGCGGTGCTCTGGATTGCACTGGGCGCGATCATCGTCATCGCGGCGATCCTCGCCTTCGTGCACACCCGCGGTGCAGCGATCCGCGTCGCGGCCCTTGCTCTGATCCTGCTGGCCCTCGCCAACCCTTCATTCACGCGTGAAGACCGCGAACCGCTGTCGTCGGTGGCGGCCGTCGTCATCGACAGGAGCCCGAGCCAGAACTTCGGCAATCGCACGAAGGAAACCGAACAGGCGCGCGAGGCGCTGCTCGACCGGCTGAAGCAGATCAAGGGGCTCGAGGTTCGCGTGGTCGAGGCCGGCCAGGCCGACGGCGAAACCGACGGAACAAGGCTGTTCACAGCGCTCAGCACGGCGCTGTCGGACGTGCCGACCGACCGCGTCGCCGGGGCCTTTCTGATCACCGACGGGCGTGTGCATGATATCCCCGCCAATGCCGCGGCGCTCGGTTTCAGCGCCCCGGTGCATGCGCTGATTACCGCCCGCAAGGACGAGCGCGATCGCCGCAACCATCGGCCAGTCCCATACCCGTCGCCATTCG
>CAZLTO010000164.1:0-4079 GCA_964562475.1 uncultured Sphingobium sp.
GCTTCATATTCCTGGGCGCGGCGCGACCACATGGTGCGCTTGACCTTGGGCTTGCCCTTCAGCGTGTCGAGCGCCTCTCTCAGCGTCTTATTGGACGACAGCTTGCGCATGCCGACGCTCTCGGCCTTGTTGGTCGGCACACGGAGCGTCATCCGCTCTTTCTCGAAGCGCAGCACATAAAGCTCGAGTTCCATCCCGGCGATCTGCTGGCTTTGCAACTCGATAACACGGCCCACGCCATGCTTGGGGTATACGACATAATCGCCGACATCAAAGGACAGGGCTTTTGCAGCCATTGGGGACCTTTCCATAATCTCAAAGGGATCGTCAGGACGCATAAGAGCACCAGAACAGCAAAGCATCCGATGCGGCGCGCGCCGACGCGTAGGGCATTACAAATCTACTCCTGACGGGGTGCGACGTTCCCGCCTCACATCCTGTTTAACAGATTCGTAATAAAATTACCAGCCCGGAGGAGTAATCAACTCCTCCGGGTGACTGACTATCCCTGAAAAGCGCCCAAATGGGTTAGGAAATTCAGCTTCCCGAACCCGGCTCTGTCGAGAAATATTTCTCGAACTTGCCGTCTTCGCCCTTGTGATCGTCGGCATCATCGGGTGCTGCGCCCTTGCTGGTGATGTTCGGCCACTCGGCGGAATATTTGGTGTTGAGTTCGAGCCATTTTTCGAGGCCGCTCTCGGTATCGGGCAGGATCGCTTCGGCCGGGCACTCGGGCTCGCAGACGCCGCAGTCGATGCACTCATTGGGGTTGATGACCAGCATGTTCTCGCCCTCGTAGAAGCAATCCACGGGGCAAACCTCGACGCAATCGGTGTATTTGCAGCGGATGCAGGCCTCGGTCACAACATAAGTCATCTGTTTTCTTCCCTCTTGTTGCGCGTCTTTTTTCACACAGGACAATATTGGTTTTTGCCCTGCTATTCCGGCCCCGCGCGCGCGTCAACATCAACTTTCTTGGCTACCGCCAAGCGCGAGTTCTTCGTAACAGGACTGCGCTTCGGCTGCTGGCCCGCGCCGCGGCGGCAGGGAGCGGATGCGAATCACACGGATGCGATCGCCCTGCACCAGCGTCACGAGATCACCCGCGCGAACCGGGCTGTGCGCCCGATCGACCCGCCTGCCATTGAGGCGCATGAAGCCTTGCTCCGCCATTGCCTGCGCCTGGCCGCGCCCTTTGGCAAGCCGGGTGTACCAGAGGAATTTGTCGATCCGCATGGATGGGCCATGCGGGTACGGCGGCGGCAACTCCATAGAACGCTGATCCAAGCGCGATAGCCCTGCCTATTCCTTTTGACCCAGCAAGGCAGCCAGACCCGCGAACGCGCCGCCACCAGCAGGACGCGCGGGTTCGGCGGACTTGGAACTGAAGCTGCGGTCTTTCGACCCGCGCGCCGGAGCGCCATCACCCACGCGCGCTGCCTGACGAGGGTTTGGCATCCGATTGTTTACCCGACTCGCTCCCTTGTTCTGACCGCCGCCGGAAGGCCGCTCGTGCCGTTCCCTCGGCTTGGGTCGCCCGCGAAACACCCAGTTCGCGCCGGTGGCGAGAGCGCTGGCTTCGGGAACGGAGTCAGGGGTCGGCGGCGGATCGGACGCGGGCTGCTCGGCAGGGTCCCCCGCAGGCAATTCTTCGGGCGGCGGCGCCGGTTCAGGATCACTCGGCACGACCGGAGCCTCTGCGGGCATCTCTCCGGGCTGATCTTCCGAGGGCGGGACGGGAGGCAGTTCGTTGGGATGCTCGTTCAGCTGGACGAGCGGATCGGAAGACGATCCAACAGCCTCCGATCCAACATCAGCTTCAAGCGGCTTGGGCGTCACCGGGCGAAAGCCTGCACTCCGCATGATGTGGCTGAACAGCGGCTCCGACAGGCCCAGCGAGACGATGAACGGCGAGGTCGCGTCATAGCGCTCGTTCTTCGCAATCGCCTCATGCCCGCCGCGCGCGATCCGCTCGATCATGTCGATGCGCAGCTGGGTATCGCCGAAGCTGCGATAGCCCGCGCGCGCCGCGCCCATCGCCTCCTCGCGGCCTTTGAGCGAGAGAACCACTGCGCCCGCCGGGGGCAAGGGCAGCATTGGTTTATTGCGTTGAAGTGCCATGAGAGCCAAACGCCACAAGGCCGCGCCGGGTTTCAACAGCGCATGATGAAAAATATCCAGCACGCCGATAGTGAAGCCCGCCTTGCGGACGATCTGCCGCTGATCCTTGTCCAGCCGGTTAAGCGCCTCATCGAGATCATGGCGCGCGACGATGCCGCCCTTGTCGGCCAGCTGGATGAACAGCGCACGCACCACGGCGGGGGTTTCCTCCAGTGTCGAAAGCTCCAATATCTTCAGCAGCGGCGAGAGATGCCGCTCCCGCTGCGCCTGCATCCATGCCTGAAGCCGCGCGACGACGCGGTTGGAGACATCCTGCCCCAGCGCGACGATGGCCTTGTCGACCCGCACTTCCGGCTGGAGCAGCGAAGGCCCGGCATGCAGGCTCGCGACCTTCTCATCGCGCCAGCCCAATACCGGCATATCCCCCGGCGCGGCGATCAGCGCGAATTCGCCATCGGGCGCGGCAATCAGTTCTTCGGCCTTCACGGTCAACATCTTCCCCAGACGCCGCTCCGCCGCGGCCAGCAGCGATTTTCTGTCTCCGCCTCGCGCCTGCGGATCGACGCGAAAATGGAATCCCTTGAGACTTCCTAGCGGCTCGCCATCGACATGGACAGACCCATCCGCACCGATATCGACCGGCAGATGCTCATTTTTGCGTCCGATGTCGCGCAGTAACACCGAAGTGCGCCGGTCGACGAACCGCTGGGTGAGCGCGGCGTGGAGCGCATCGGAGAGTTTTTCTTCGAGAGCACGGGTGCGCTCGGCCATCTCCGCCGGATGCTCCAGCCAGTCCGGCCGGTGTGCAATATAGGCCCAGGTGCGCGCGGCGGCGATCCGTCCCGAAAGCGTATCGACATCGCCCTGAACATTGTCGAGCCGCGCCAGCTCGCCCGCGAACCAGTCACGCGGGATATAGCCGTTGCCCTCGCTGCGATAACGCCACACCCGCCCGACCATGCGGTGATGATGCTCCGGCCCCAGCTTCTGGAAATCGGGCAATCCGCATATATCCCACAGGCGATGGACCTGCGCTGTCGAGCACACCCGCTCCCGCACCAGAGCGTCGTCCGCCATCGCCTTCAGCACACCAAGATCGACCGCCTGCGGGGCGGCGCGCAGTTCGGGCCGGTCCGGCCGCGCTTCCAGCGCCGCGATAAGCGCGTCGATCCCGGCGCCAAGCGGCGGTTCGCCGTCGCGCCAGAAGAGCTGCTCGACCCGCGGAAACTCGTGCGCCTCGATGGCGGCGATTTCCTCCGGGCGGAACGCGCTCTCGCCGTCCTCGCTCCCCAATGATCCAAAAGTGCCGTCTCTCTGGTGCCGCCCGGCGCGCCCGGCGATCTGCGCCATTTCGGAGACGGTTAGGCGGCGGGTGCGCTGGCCGTCGAACTTGCGCAGCGATGCGAAGGCGACATGATGGACATCGAGATTGAGGCCCATGCCGATCGCGTCGGTGGCGACGAGATAATCGACCTCGCCTTCCATGAACATCCGCACCTGCGCGTTGCGGGTGGAAGGAGAGAACGCGCCCATCACCACCGCCGCGCCGCCGCGCAAGCGCCGCAGCGTCTCCGCGACGGCATAGACCTCCTCCGCCGAGAAGGCGACGATGGCCGAGCGCTTGGGCAGGCGCGAGAGCTTCTTCGCCCCCGAATAGGAAAGCGTCGAGAAGCGCGGGCGCGAGATGATCTCCGCCTCCGGCAGCAGGGATCGCACGACCCCGCCGAGCGCGCCCGAACCGAGGATCATCGTTTCATCGCGGCCCCGCGCCCGCAGCATGCGGTCGGTGAAAATGTGGCCGCGCTCCGGGTCCGTGCCGAGTTGCGCCTCATCGAGCGCGACGAACGAAAACTCCTTGTCGAGTTTCATCGATTCCGCCGTGCAGTGTTACCAGCGCGCACCCGGCGGCTCGATCTTCTCCTCGCCGGTGATGAGCGCGACCTCTTTCGGACCCTTCA
>CAZLTO010000165.1:0-4056 GCA_964562475.1 uncultured Sphingobium sp.
TTCAAACACTGTAACCCACCACGAGAGGATCGAGGGATCGGGCCGGTGATGCGTTTCCTTGGTTTGGGTCGGATAAAACGCCCCGAACGCGACATAGTCCGCGCCGGCCTCGCCCGCCTCCATCGCCAGATGGCGGCTGTCATGGCAGGTTACGCCGATCTGCGCCGAAGGGCCGAGCAGCGCCCGCGCGTCGCGGGGATCGCCATCCCCCTGCCCCAGATGCACGCCATCCGCGCCGAGGCGCTTGGCAAGGCTCATGCTGTCATTGATGATGAACGCGCAATCATGATCCGCGCAAAGCTTTTGCAGCGGTTCCGCCGCGCGGGCGACGGCGTGATCGTCCAGCCCCTTGAGGCGAAGCTGAAACGCAGCAACGGGGCCGCCATCGAACGCGGCCTTGAGGCTATCCACGAAATCCGGGCCGAGAGCCGGAGGGGAGATAAGATATAGCTGGCAGGGCGGGCGGCGATCGTCCCGCTCAAAGCGCGCGGCAAAGTCGGGATCGAGCTTCAGCTCATCGTCAGTAAAATCTGTCATGCCGCCTGTTAGCGCGAGAAAACAGTGTGCACCAGATATCGATACACAAGAAAGGGCGGGATACTCTCCCGCCCCTTCCACGATTTCATGAGATTCCGCTGTTCAGGCCGCGACCGCCACCTTCCTGGTCGAGGCGGCATGGATCTCGTCGATCGCACTCCCCAGCGAGGCGTTGAACTCGTCGTCCGACATCTGATGGCGCAAATCTTCGAGCAGCGCGCGGCTGAAACTCGCGATGATGCCCTTGTTCTTAGCCAGTTCGACGCAGGCCTCGGGGCGCTTGAAACCACCCGACAGCGCGACAACGCGCAGCACCTTGGGATGATCGACCAGCGGATCGAACAGGCCCGCCTTGGTGGGCAGCGAGAGCTTGAGCATCACCTGCTGGCCTTCGGGCAGCGCATCGAGGTTCTTGAGAATCTCCTCCAGCAGGATCTGGTCGCACTCGGCGCGGGTCTCGCTCTTGATGTTCACTTCCGGCTCGATGATCGGCATCATGCCGTGGGCGAGCACCTGGCTAGCCACCTCGAACTGCTGCTCGACAACGGCGGCAATGCCTTCGCGATTGGCGGAGTTGATGACCGAACGCTCCTTGGTGCCATAGACGCCCAGCGCCTTGGCGCGGGTAAGCAACGCATCGAGCTCCGGCATCGGCTTCATGAGCTGGACGCCGCCAAAACCGCCAAATCCCTCGTCCTCAAGACCCTTGTCGATCTTGATGAACGGCACCACGCCGCGCGCGATCAGCGCCTGCGGGGTCGGCTTGCCATCGACTTCGCCGTCCATCGTGCGCTCGAACAGGATCGCGCCGATCACCTTGTCGCCGGTGAAAGAGGCTGCGGTGATGATGCGGCTGCGCATCTGGTGGATGAGGCCATACATCTCGGTTTCGCCGGAATATTCGCTTTCCTCGATGCCATAGCCCTTCAGCGCCTTCGGGGTCGAGCCGCCCGACTGGTCAAGCGCGGCAATGAAACCATTACCGTCCGCCATCTTCTTGGTCATATCATCAAACTGCATCTGCACATGCTCCGGTTGCTATGTCGGGTTCGAGCCGACGTTATGTCCCCAAATCCTTACGCGATTATTGCATGAGTGCCTTAACGCCCGGCAGTTCCTTGCCTTCCATCCATTCGAGGAAAGCGCCGCCTGCGGTCGACACAAAGCTGAAATCTTCTGCCGCGCCCGCGTGGTTCAAGGCCGCAACGGTATCGCCGCCGCCCGCGACAGAGGTGAGCGAGCCTTCCTTGGTCAGCGCCGCCGCCGTGCGCGCCAATGCTACCGTCGCCTTGTCGAAGGGCGCGATCTCGAACGCGCCGAGCGGGCCATTCCACACCAGGGTCTTGCAGGTCTTGAGCACGTCGGAGAGCGCCTCAACCGCCGCCGGGCCAACGTCCAAAATCATCTCGTCCGCCGCGACCTCATGCACATTGCAGGTGCGCACCGAGGGCGGATTGGCGGCAAATTCCTTCGCCACCACCACGTCATAGGGCAGATGGATCGTGCATCCGGCGGCATCCGCCGCGTCCATGATCTTTTCCGCGGTCTCGGCGAGATCATGCTCGCACAGCGACTTGCCGACGTCGATCCCGCGCGCGGCGAGGAAGGTATTCGCCATGCCGCCGCCGATGATGAGATGATCGACCTTGTTGATGAGGTTCGTCAGCACATCGAGCTTCGACGATACCTTGGCCCCGCCGACGACCGCCGCCACCGGCTTGACCGGGCTACCGAGCGCGGCTTGCAGCGCGTCCAGCTCCTTTTCCATCGATCGACCGGCGTAGGCGGGCAGCACATGCGCCAGCCCCTCGGTCGAGGCATGCGCGCGGTGCGCGGCAGAAAAGGCGTCGTTCACATACAGACCGCCGAGGGAAGCGAAGCGCTCGATAACCTTGGGATCGTTCTTCTCTTCCCCGCCGAAGAAGCGGGTGTTCTCCAGCACGGCAATGTCGCCCGGTTCCAGCGTCGCCACATTGGCGGCATCGCCTTCCCAATCGATATAGCGCACCGGGCGGCCCAGCACGGCGGAGAACGGCTCCGTCACCTGCTTGAGCGAGAATTCCGCGCTAGGTTGCCCCTTGGGCCTGCCGAAATGGGCGAGCACCAGCACCTTCGCACCCCGGTCCGAGAGTTCGTTGATCGTCGGCATGGCGGCGCGCAGGCGGGTATCGTCGGTCACCTGCCCGTCCTTCATCGGCACATTCAAATCCTCGCGCACCAGCACAGCCTTGCCGCGAATATCGCCCATGTCATCAAGGGTCTTGAAGGGTTTCACGTCGCTCTATCCCGTATCATGCGAAACTGCCCGCCGGTTTGATCCAGCGGGCAGCAATTTCACTCAAAGGAACTTCGATACCCCGCCCGAAGTGTCGATCATGCGGTTGGAGAAGCCCCATTCATTGTCATACCAGGAAAGGACGCGCACGAGGTTGCCGTCGATCACCGCCGTCTCCAGGCTGTCCACAATAGAGCTACGCGGATCGGTGTTGTAGTCGATCGAGACGAGCGGCTCATCCGAATAACCGAGCACACCCTTGAGCGGGCCATTCTCGGACGCGGTCTTCAGCAGGCTGTTCACCTCCTCGACGGTGGTCGCGCGCTTGGCGATGAACTTCAGGTCCACAACCGACACGTTCGGCGTCGGCACGCGGACGGACGACCCGTCGAGCTTGCCCTTGAGTTCGGGCAGAACCTCGCCCACCGCGCGGGCGGCGCCGGTGGTGGTCGGGATCATCGAGACGGCGGCAGCGCGGGCGCGGCGCATGTCCTTGTGCAGCTGGTCCAGCGTGTTCTGATCGTTGGTATAGCTGTGGATCGTCGTCATGAAGCCCTTTTCGATGCCCACGGCGTCATGCAGCACCTTGGCGAGCGGCGCGAGGCAGTTGGTGGTGCAGCTCGCGTTGGAGATCACGATGTCCTCAGCGGTCAGCGCCTCGTGGTTGACGCCGAAGACGATGGTCTTGTCGACGCCGGTCGCGGGGGCCGAGATGACGACGCGCTTCGCGCCAGCGGTGAGATGCGCCGAAGCCTTCGCCTTGTCCGCGAAGATACCGGTGCATTCGAGCGCGATCTGCACGCCGTTCGCCGCATGGGGCAGATTCGCGGGGTCGCGCTCCGCCGTCACCTGGATGCGCTTGCCGTTGATGATGAGGTCGTTGCCGTCCACCTCGACAGTGCCCGCGAAATTGCCGTGCACGCTGTCGCGCTTGAACAACAGGGCGTTGGTCTTGGCATCGCCCAGATCGTTGATGCTGACCAGATCCAGGTCATGATCGGTGCGCGACAGGATCGCGCGGGCAACAAGACGACCGATGCGGCCAAAACCGTTGATTGCTACTTTGACAGCCACGTTAAAAGCCTCCTGCTCTCTGTTCTCTTCAATGGTCCAATGCCGCAACGATCTGCGGGGCGATCTTGTCGGCGGTAAGGCCGAAATGTTCATAAAGTGCTTCGATCGGGGCCGATGCGCCGAATGTGTCGATGCCGAAGCGCAGACCGTTGATGCCGGTAATCATTTCC
>CAZLTO010000166.1:0-3967 GCA_964562475.1 uncultured Sphingobium sp.
ATGGCTGCGCCGCTCAGTTGGCAATAAGCGATGCGATAACAAAGATATAGAGCGCCCGTCCTGTGTCAGATTTAACGCAGCGCGCTCTAGCGCCGCATTTTTGCGATCATGCTCAACATGAGCACAATCGCCCCACCGAGCACAATCCCGGCAAGCGCCGCCAGCGCCGCGCCGGCGAGCCAGCCGAGAAGGCTGGAGATGTGCGCCGCCTGCTCCGCCAGATGCGCGATCTGATGGCCGGGGAAATGCATGCCCAGCTCCTCCAGTCCGTGAACGACGATCCCGCCGCCAACCCAGAGCATCGCCGCCGTGCCGACCACCGTCAGCGCGTCGAGCAATGGCGGCATGGCGTTCACGAGCAGCCTGCCCAGCGCCTGTGCGGAGCCGCCGTCGCGGCACAGATGCAGGCCGATGTCGTCAAGCTTCACGATCAGCGCCACCACGCCATAGACCGCCGCCGTAATGAACAGGCTAACCACAATCAGGATCAGCGCCTGCTCCCACAACGGCACGGCGGCGACGCTTGCAAGCGCGATCGCCATGATCTCGGCGGAGAGGATGAAGTCGGTGCGGATCGCGCCGCTGATCGTCGCCTTCTCTACCTCTGCCGGATCAGCGGGCTGCGCCAGCGACTCCGCCTCATGCACTTCATGGGGCAAGATCTTCTCGATCAGCTTCTCCGCGCCCTCGAAACAGAGATAGGCGCCGCCGATCATCAGTAGCGGCGTGAGCGCCCACGGCGCGAGCGCGCTCAGAGCCAAGGCGGCAGGCAGCAGGAACAGCAGCTTGTTGCGCAGCGAGCCGAGCGCGATGCGGTAAATGATCGGCAACTCGCGGTCCGGGGTCAGCCCGGTCACATAGCGTGGAGTTACCGCCGCATCGTCGATCACCACCCCCGCCGCCTTTGAGCTGGCCTTGGCGGCGGCGGCGCCTACGTCATCAATCGACGATGCGGCGAGTTTCGCCATCGCGGCGACATCATCCAACAAGGCAATAAGACCAACAGACATAGACTATCCCGATATTTCTTCATGCCGATGTGGCCGAACGACAGGGCAGCGTCAATCGGTGCTATAGGTAAACAGCTTGTGATGTCCGATTTGTAGCTTGCCTATACCGATGATGTGGCTAGGCTTCATCGCCTGACTTGTGAGGCCGAAGATGTTTCGCACCTGCATTGCCCTCTCCCTCGCCGGAGCCCTGATGATGACCACGCCGCTCGCCGCGCGCGAGAAAAAGCCTGTCGCGCAGCAGACTATGCCTGCCCCAAAACCGCTTACGCTGGAGCGGATATTCGCCAGTCCCGATCTTGCCGGTGCCCAGCCGCGCGCGCTCAAGCTGTCGCCCGATGGCAAGCTCGTCACGCTGCTGCGCAATCGCAAGGACGACCGCGATCGGTTTGACCTGTGGGCGATAGACACCAGCACAGGCAAGGAGCGCATGCTGGTCGATTCACTGAAAGTCGGCAGCGGGGCGGAATTGTCGGAAGCCGAGAAGATGCAACGCGAACGCGCGCGCATCGGTGGCACGCGCGGCATCGTCTCCTACGATTGGTCGCCGGACGGCAAGCGCATTCTCGTGCCGCTGGATGGCGACCTGTTCCTCGCCTCTTTGGATGGCGACACCGTGCGGCTTACCAACAGCAAGGACAGCGAACTCAATCCTGCGGTCAGCCCCAAGGGGCGCTATCTCTCGTTCGTGCGTGGCGGCAACCTCGTGGTGCTGGACATCGCGACCCGCGCGGAAAAGCAGATAACATCGGGCGCCAGCGATACTGTGAGCTGGGGCGTCGCGGAGTTTGTCGCGCAGGAGGAGATGGACCGGCAGGCGGGCAGTTGGTGGGCGCCTGATGACAGCCGGATCGCGGTCGCGCGGGTGGACGAGAGCGGAGTAGGCGTCGTCAACCGCGCGGCGATCGGCGCGGAAGGCACGAAAATCTACCCGCAGCGCTATCCCGCCGCAGGCACGCCCAATGCGGTGGTCGACCTCTATATGATGGACCCGCTGGGTGAGCATCAGGTGAAGGTCGATCTGGGCGCGGAGAAGGACATTTATCTCGCCCGCGTCGATTGGTCGAAGGATAGCAAAACGCTCTATGTGCAGCGCGAGAGCCGTGACCAGAAGCGCCTCGATCTGCTCGCCGTCGATCCCGCGACGGGTGCATCGCGGGTGATTCTCACCGAGACCGCGAAGACATGGCTCAACCTCCATAATAATTTCCGCACCTTGCCGGATGGCAGCTTCCTGTGGTGGTCGGAACGTACCGGTCATGGGCATCTCTATCGGGTGAACGGGGACAAATGGACCGCGCTCACCAGCGGCGACTGGGAGGCGGGCGATGTGATCGGCCTAGACGCCAAGCGCGATCTGGTCTGGTTCACCGGCAACCGTGAAACGCCGCTGGAGCAGCATGTGTACAGCGCGTCCCTCTCTGGCAAGGGTGAGGTGAAGCTACTCACCGAGGCGGGTTGGTGGAACAATGGCGTTATGGATGGCGCGGCTAGCCGCCTTATCGTCTCACGCTCCAACCCCAGTCAGCCTGTGCAGATCTATCTGGCGGACAAAGACGGCAAACGTCTGCGCTGGCTGTCCGAAAACAGGATCGACGCCAGCCACCCTTACGCACCCTATCTGGCGAACCATGCCGAAACGCGGTTCGGGTCGATCAAGGCCGCAGACGGCAGCGACCTCTATTACAAGCTCCTCGCGCCGAAACTGGAACCGGGCAAACGCTACCCCGTGTTCATGATCCATTATGGCGGGCCGGGCGCGGGGCGGCAGGTGACGAAAAGCTGGGGAAGGGCGATGGCGCAGTATCCCGTCCACCGCGGCTGGCTCGTATTCGCGATCGACAATCGTGGCACGCCTGACCGGGGCAAGGCGTTCGAGGATCAGATCTATCGCGCAATGGGCGGCGTCGAGGTGGATGACCAGCTCGCTGGGGTGAACTGGCTCAAGGCGCAACCCTTTGTCGATCCCGCCCGGATCGCGACCTATGGTTGGTCCTATGGCGGCTATATGACGCTGAAGCTGCTGGAAAAGGCGCCGGGCGTGTTCGCGGCGGGGATTGCGGGCGCGCCGGTCACGAAATGGGAGCTCTATGATACGCACTATACCGAGCGTTACCTGGGCGATCCCAACGCCAAGCGCAGCGCCTATCCCGCGGCCAACGCATTGGCTGATGTCGCTAAAATCTCCGACCCGCTATTGCTGATGCATGGGATGGCGGACGACAATGTGGTGCTCGAGCACTCGACCGCCTTCATGACCGCGATGCAGGAGGCTGCGCGCCCGTTCGACCTGATGCTCTATCCCGGCCAGACCCACCGCTTCACAGGCGACGGCGTCAATGTTCATGAATGGCGGACGATCGAGCAGTTTCTGGCGAAATATGGGGTGGCGCCATCCGCATCCTGATTCGCCCTTTGCTTTCGCACAAGCAATAAGCTATTGGCGCGCCCCTGCCTTTTTTGTGAAGCATATGGAGCGTTAAATTGGGGTATCGTGTCGTTGTCGTCGGGGCCACTGGAAATGTGGGCCGCGAAATGCTCAACATCCTTGCCGAGCGGGAGTTCCCTGCCGATGAGATTGCGGCGGTTGCGTCTTCGCGCTCGACCGGCATGGATATCGAATATCGCGACACAGGCAAGATCCTGAAGGTCAAGAATATCGAGCATTTCGATTTCGCGGGCTGGGACATCGCACTCTTTGCAGCGGGCTCCGGCCCGACCAAGGAATATGCGCCCAAGGCGGCTGCGGCGGGCTGCGTCGTCATCGACAACAGTTCGCTCTATCGCATGGACCCCGATGTTCCTTTGATCGTCCCGGAAGTGAACCCGGACGCGATCGATGGCTACAAGCGCAAGAATATCATCGCCAACCCGAATTGCTCGACCGCGCAGATGGTCGTCGCGTTGAAGCCGCTGCATGACGCGGCGAAGATCAAGCGCGTCGTCGTCTCGACCTA
>CAZLTO010000167.1:0-3945 GCA_964562475.1 uncultured Sphingobium sp.
GGCGCCGCCCGCATAGAGGCTCGGGGTGGACATCCAGCTTTCGTCGGGCCGAAAGTGGTGTTCGACGCAGAAGCTGTTGTCGAAGCCAAGCTCGTCGCACAGGCGGAGTTCGCGCCAGAGCTGCTCATAGCGCTCATATGGCGTCATGTTTGGCTTGGCCCAGATGTGCGAAAAGTGGGCGAATTTCATTATTTTCTCCGTGCTTTGCGGGCGAAGGCGCTCTCCGCTTCGCCAATGTGGGCGGCGAATGCGGCGACCGTTTCCCCCGCGCCGGATACGAAGGACGGACGCTGCCATCTCACGGTCGCCAATCTCGTTACCATGCCGCACCGCAGCCATGAATGGCAGGGGACGCTGGCGCAGCTCCGCCTCGCCTTTGCCGATGTCGCGCATTTCGAGGTGCATGGCCCGGTGCCGCCGCCCTTTGGCGACGAGGGCGCGGCCAATCATATGCGGCTTTGCTCCGGCCATGATGCGCCGGGGCTGGAGGTGTTCGTCTATGGCGAGCCGGGTGGGCCGTTCCCCGCGCGCCAAAGCAGGCAGGCGAGCGCGGCGGTGGCGCGGCTGCATGGGCTGGATGAAACGTGGGTGATCTTCGCGGAGCAGTCCGCAGAGGCGATTGCGGCGGGTGCGTTTCACAACGATGTGGTTGCGGTGGCTAACGGACCTGTGCTGTTCACGCATGAGCAGGCTTTTGCTGACCCCAAAGGACTTTACGATGCGCTGCGCGAAAAGCTGCCCGAAGTGGAGATCGTCGAGGTTCCGGCGAGCGCAGTCAGTCTTGCCGATGCCATATCTTCCTATCTCTTCAACGCGCAGCTTGTGACATTGCCAGATGGCGGCATGGCGCTGATCTTGCCGACCGAGGCGCGGGACAATGTGCGGGTGTGGCGCTGGCTGGAGACGCTCATCGCCAGCAACGGGCCAATCCGGCGGCTGGTGCCGGTCGAGGTGCGGCAGTCGATGTCCAATGGCGGCGGGCCTGCGTGCTTGAGGTTGCGCGTGGTCGCGGACCCGGCGACGGTCGATCCGCGCTTCATGGTCGATGAGGCGAAGCTGGATCAGATCGCCGCCGTGATCGCGCAGCATTGGCCTGAGACCATTACACCGGACGATCTCGATAGCCCGGCCAAGTGGGCGGAGATACGCGCCGCGCGCCATGCACTGCTCAGTGCGCTCGATCTCGGGGAGCTGCAGCAGGCGTGATTTTACTCGATGTGAGCCGCATGCTCTGGCGCGGCTGGCGGGGGCAGTTGCCGACCGGGATCGACCGCGCCTGCCACGCCTATGTCGAACATTTTGGCGCGCGCGCGCTGGCGGTGGTTCAGCGTGGCGATATGACGCTGGTGCTGGACGCAGCGCATTCGCAGCGGCTGTTTGCGTTGTTGCTGGAGCAGCCGCAGGATTTTCGCGCGCGATTGGTTGCGCTGATGGCGTGGGCGGTGGTGGCGGGGCGGGCGGATGCGCGCCAGCTCAAGGGTGCGCTCTATCTCAATGTCGGCCATACCGGGCTGGATCGCGCCGGTCATGCGCGCTGGGTAAGACGCTCGGGTGTCCGCGCCGTGTATCTCGTCCATGATCTCATTCCGATCACGCATCCGCACTTCGCCCGCGCCGGGGAGCCGGAGCGTCATGCCGGGCGTATGAGGACTGTGCTTTCTGCTGGGTCTGCTGTCATCGCCAACAGCCAGGCTAGCCTCGACAATCTCGCACACTTTGCGGGGCGCGAAGGCGTAATTATGCCTCCCGCGCTGGTCGCGCCGTTAGGGGTTGAGCCATTGACGCATGAGGTGGATGCGTCTCCCCCGATTGCGGCACCCTATTTCGTGGTTCTGGGAACCATCGAGGGGCGCAAGAATCATGCGCTGTTGCTGAAGCTATGGCGCAGCCTGGCGGAGCGTTTCGGCGATGAGGCTCCGAAGCTGGTCATCATCGGCCAGCGGGGCTGGCAGGCGGAGGACATTTTCCGGCAACTGGACACGCATGAAACGCTGCGTCGTCCTGTAATCGAGCTGGGGCGCTGTGACGACCATACGCTCGCCGGTTGGCTGAGGCATGCGCGCGCGCTGCTCTTCCCAAGCTTTGTCGAGGGGCAGGGCTTGCCGTTGATCGAGGCGCTGTCGGCGGGGGTGCCGGTGATTGCGAGTGACCTTGCGGTGTTCAGGGAGACGGCAGGCGCGATCCCCGAATTGCTCGATCCTGCGGACGACGCGGCATGGGAAGAGGCGGTGCTGGATTATGCCGCTCCACACAGTATGCGCCGCGCCAGCCAGATGGCGCGCATGCGCGGCTTCGTGCCGCCTGGGTGGGGCGGGCATTTCAAGGCAGTCGAGGCGTGGATGGAAACGCTTTAGGCCGCAGATACCTGCGGCTCGATCTTGGTTTCCGATAGCAGCTTCGCAATCGCAGGACGGCAGGAACCGCAGTTGGTTCCGGCGTTCAGCGCCTTGCCTATAGCCTCGACGCTGACGAGCGCCTGCTCGCGGATCGCACGCAAAATCGTGAACGCACCGATGTCGAAGCATACGCAGACGACTGGCCCCGCATCCGGCGCCGGGGTCGCTGCGCGCCCGGCGAGCAACTCCGCGCCTTGTGCGCTTTCGTCCATGCCTAATTGCGCCCAGATCCATTCACGCGGGGGAAGCGTGCCGGATCGGGTGAGGAACAGTGCCGCCTTCAGACGGCCTTCCGTGTCACACACGGCGACCCTGATTGTGCCGCGGACGCCATCCATCGCTTCAATGCGCTGACCATCGGGAAGCAGCGCATCGATGTCGATACCACCATGTCCGGCCAGTTCGATCAGCCAGCCATGTTCGCCGCGCACGCGCGTCCAGTAGCAGCCATAGTCTATCTCGGGCCTGTCGGAGCTGACAATGAAGCCGCGCCATTCGGCTTTGTAGGGCGCAATCATGGCGGTGGTGTTCTTGAACGCGGGCTGGCCGGACAAGGGATCGACCTTCTGTGCTGGCAGCCTGCCGGTGCGCCCGCCGGAGGACATCTGGTCGGTCCAGTGCATCGGCACAAACAGTTCGCCCTCGCGCTGGCTGTCCGTAACCATCGCGCGGTAGAGGCTTGCCCCCGATGCGGTGGTGACACGGGCGAGCGCATAATTCTCGATACCGAAGCGCGCGGCGTCTGCCGGGTGCACCTCCACCCAAGGTTCGCGGCGGTGTTGTGAAAGTTTCGGGCTGAGGCCGGTGCGGGTCATCGTGTGCCACTGGTCGCGGTAGCGCCCGGTGTTGAGGCGGAGCGGGAAGGCGGAGTCGATGGCGTCATTCTGCGGGGTTTTTACCGATACCAGCCGCGCGCGACCCTCCGGGGTGGAATAACGCCCGGCTGCAAATGGCGATGGCCCGCCCCACTGCCAAGGCGTCCATGCGTCATAGTCGGCGTCGTTCAGATCAGCCCATTGGGAGATGTCGAGCGCCCGTTTGCCGTTGTTGCGAAAGCCGGTCTGCGCCGCATATTCGCGGAAAACGGAAGCCGGAGAGGGATAGTCAAACGCCTCGACAAAGCTCATGCGCCTTCCGACATCCGCAACGATGTCCCAGTCCGCACGCGCTTCACCGGGCGGCGGGAAGATCGGGCTCTGGCGGCTGATGACGCGCTCGCTGTTGGCGACGGTGCCGTCCTTCTCGCCCCAGCGGAGCGCGGGGAGCTTTACATGCGCGTAGGCGGCGCTGTCCGTCTCGGCGATACAGTCCGACACCACCACGAAGTCGCACCGCTCCATCGCTTCGCGCACGAAGCCCGCATCCGGCATGGAGACGGCGGGGTTGGTCGCCATGATCCACAGCGCCTTTATGCGCCTGTCATGCACCGCCTTGAACATATCGACCGCCTTGAGGCCGGGTTGGCGAGCGATCGTCGGACCGGCCCAGAAATCCTGTGCGGCGGCGCGCTCCTCATCCGAAAATCCCATATGCGCGGCGGGCATGTTGG
>CAZLTO010000168.1:0-3936 GCA_964562475.1 uncultured Sphingobium sp.
GGCGCCAGGGTTGCCGTCGCCGAGGAATATCGCGTCGGCGGCACCTGCGTGATCCGCGGTTGCGTGCCGAAGAAGATGCTCGTCTACGGTTCGCACTTCGCGGAGGATATGGAGGACGCCGCGCGCTTCGGCTGGACGATCGAGGGCGCGACGTTCGACTGGAAAACGTTGCGTGATATTGTGCTCGCGGATGTGGACAGGCTGAACGCTGCCTATCAGAACACGCTCGACAGCAACAAATGCACCACCTTCCATGAGCGCGCGACGATCACCGGCCCGAACGAAGTCAGGCTTGCAAGCGGGAAGACCGTCAGCGCGCAATATATCCTGATCGCGACCGGCGGCTGGCCGATGACGCCTGACATTCCGGGCGCGGAATATGGCATCACCTCCAACGAGGCGTTTCATCTGGAGGAACTGCCCAAGCGGGTGGTGATCGCGGGCGGCGGCTATATCGCCAACGAGTTTGCGGGTATCTTCCATACGCTCGGGAGCCAGGTGACGATCGTCAACCGTTCCGATCAGATCTTGCGCGGTTATGACGAGCAGATCCGCGACCGCCTGCTTCAGATCAGCCTGATGAAAGGCATCGACTTCCGCTTCAACGCGCCGTTCCAGAAGATCGAGAAACGGGACGATGGTTGTCTCGTCGCGCATTTCAAGGATGGCAAGCCGCCGATCGAATGCGATGCGGTGATGTTTGCCACGGGCCGCGCACCCAAGATCGACGGTCTGGGGCTTGAAAAAGCGGGTGTCGCGGTGAACGACAAGGGCGCGATTGTGGTCGACGACTATAGCCGCACCAATGTGCCGAGCATCTATGCCGTGGGCGATGTGACCGACCGGGTGCAGCTGACGCCGGTTGCAATCCGCGAGGGGCATGCTTTCGCCGATACGGTATTTGGTGGCAACCCGCGCACGGTCGATCATAGCTGTATCCCCTCGGCAGTGTTCAGCAATCCACCGCTCGCCGGCGTGGGATTGACCGAACGACAGGCGCGGGAGAAATTCGCCGAGATCAAGGTCTATACCTCGGATTTCCGCCCGATGCGTAACGTGCTTGCCGGGCGCACCGAGCGCAGTCTCTACAAGATGATCTGCGACGCGGCGACGGACAAGGTGCTGGGCCTGCACATGATAAGCCCGGACGCGCCGGAGATTTTACAGGCGGCGGCAATCGCGGTGAAGGCGGGACTCACCAAGCAGGCATTCGATGACACTGTCGCGCTCCACCCCAGTATGGCCGAGGAACTGGTGCTGCTGAAGTGACGCTTGCCGGATTGCCGCTCGACCAACTGGCGTTGCTGGCGGTGGCGCTGCTGGGCGCCGGGGTGATCACCGGCCTGCTTGCGGGTATTTTCGGCGTCGGCGGCGGCACCGTGATCGCGCCGGTGCTGTATGAGGTGTTCCGCATCATGGGCGTGGCCGAGGAGGTGCGCATGCCCTTGTGCGTCGGGACGTCGCTCGCGATCATCATTCCGACGTCGATCCGCTCGTTCCGCAGCCACCTCGCCAAGAAGGCGGTGGACACGGATGTACTCAAGCTATGGTTCACGCCGGTAGTCATCGGCGTGGTGCTGGGGGTTATCATAGCGGCGCATGCCCCTGCCTGGTTGTTCAAGGCCGTGTTCGTTGCTGTGGCGAGCGTGCTGGCGGTCAAGCTGCTGTTCGGTAAAGAGAACTGGGCATTGGGCGACAGCCTGCCTGCAAAGGGGCTGATGCGGATCTATGGCTTCGTCATCGGGCTGGCGTCGGCGCTGATCGGCATTGGCGGCGGAGCGATCTCGAACCTGCTGTTCAGCCTGTATCGCAAGCCGATCCACCAGTCGGTGGCGACATCGTCGGGCCTCGGTGTCATCATCTCGATCCCGGCAATGATCGGCTATGTGATGGGCGGCTGGAGCAAGATGGCCCTGCTGCCGCCGCTGTCGCTGGGCTATGTGTCGTTGATCGGCGCGGCGCTGATCATCCCGACATCCATGCTGGCCGCGCCCTGGGGTGTGCGGATCGCCCATGCGATGCCGCAACGAAAACTGGAACTGGCGCTTGGCTTTTATCTGGCGTTTGTCGCGATACGCTTCCTGATCACGCTGCTGAACTGATCATTCGATCGCATAAGGCACGACATCGCGGTTGTCGGGATCCACGCGGATGGGGCGGTCGGTTGGCGGGAAGGCGCGCTGGTCGCAGCCCTGGCGCGGGCAGAGGCGGCAGGTGACGCCGATGGGGGTCGCGGCGGCCTCGTCGTGAAGCTGCATCCCGTCGGCATAGATGAAATTCGCGGCATGCTCGATTTCGCAACCCAGCGCGACGGCATAGCGGCGCGGGCTGCGCGCGTAGCTGCCTGAGGGCTTGACCAGCCCCTTCGCCATCGAGACATAGCGCACGCCATCGGGAGTCTCGCCAAGCTGGGTCACGATCCGGTCCGGGATCGCCACCGCCTCGTGCACGATCCATAGCGGGCAGGCGCCGCCGAAGCGCGCGAACTGAAGGCGGGTGGCGCTGTGGCGTTTCGTAATATTACCAGCCATATCGACCCGGCAGAAGAAGAACGGGATGCCGCGCATGCCGGGGCGCTGCAATGTCGAGAGGCGATGACAGGCCTGCTCGAAGCTGACGCCGAACTGGCGCGCGAGCCGGTCTATATCGTGCCGCACATTGCGGGCGGCGTTGCGGAAGGCAACATAGGGCATCATCAGCGCCCCGGCGGCATAATTGGCGAGGCCGACTTCCAGCAGCCGGTCCGCCCCCGCCACCGGCAGTGCGGCGGCGCGCACCACAGCCTCGATGATCGCGCTGGCCGAGAGGCGCATGAGCTGAAGCGCCATCAGGAAGCGGCGGCTCTCGGGCGGCGCGGCGGCATTGATGAAGAGCGTCCGCGTGCGTTCGTCGAATTGACGCAACAGGCTGGCTTGTGTTTCGCCAACCTGAACCACCACCGAATGACGCGCTTGCAGGGCCGCTATCATATCGGCCTCGCTCAGACGGTCGCCCGTCGATATCTCCGCACGCAGATCCTCCGCCACGCAATCGAGCGCGTGCACATAGTTGCCGGTGTCGTGAAACCAGTCCCGCACCATTTCCCACGGCATGCGCGCCTGCGCCGCCATATCATTGGCGATCGCCTCCTCGACCATGTTGAGCCGCTCGTGTGTCTGGCGGAAGGCGCGATGGAGATCGACATAGCGCGCGGCGAACTCCGGGAATTGCAGATGCAGCTTCTCGATCCGCTCGGGCTCCAGCGCCGGGCCGATCACATCCGGCTGGGCGAGCGCATGGGCGAAGGCGCCGAGGAGCTGCTCGCCTTCGCGACTGTCGAACGCAGCCCAGTCGACCGGATATGCTTCAGCGAGTGCGGCCTTCACCTTGGCGGTCAAGGGGCGGTCGTCATTCTCGAGCTGGGACAGATAGGAGACGGAGATACCGAGGATGCGGGCCATCGCCGCCTGATCCATGCGCTGGTCAAGCCTGAGTTGCCGTAGCGTCCCGCCGACGAAAAGCCTGTTGCCGCGTGCCATATGTCCGCTATATTTTGCAAAATCATAATTTGCAATTTCGCAAATTCACATTTGCACTTTTCTCACAACCCTGAAAAGAGCAGCATCCCTGACTTGCACCGGAGAGGGCGAAGGTATCTGCATGACAAAAATGGCGATAATCGAGAAACTTGAGCACAAGCGCGAGGCCGCAAGGCTCGGCGGTGGCGAAAAGCGCATCGCCGCGCAGCACGCCAAGGGCCGCCTCACCGCGCGCGAACGTCTCGATGTGCTGCTCGATGAAGACAGCTTCGAGGAACTCGATATGTATGTCGAGCATAATTGCATCGATTTCGGCATGGACGCGAACCATATTCCCGGCGATGGCGTCGTTACCGGATCGGGCACGGTCAATGGCCGTCCCGTGTTCGTGTTCTCCCAGGATTTCACCGTGTTCGGG
>CAZLTO010000169.1:0-3932 GCA_964562475.1 uncultured Sphingobium sp.
GGGGTAGCGCCTGACGGTGGCCGGACGGGACCTGGTGCCGGGCGACCTGGTGGTGCTGTCCGAAGGCGAGCGCGTGCCGGCGGACGGCATCCTGATCTGGGGGAGCGGCCTGGCCGCCGACGAATCGCTTTTGACCGGCGAATCGGTGCCGGTGCGCAAGCAGTCCGTCCAATGCCTGGAGGAGGCCCAGATCGCGATGCCGCGGCCGGGCGGCGAGGACAGCGCCTTTGCCTTTTCCGGCCCGCTGGTGGGTGCGGGCCAGGCCGGCTTCCGGCTCCGCCATGCCGGCGGCCGACTGGGCAAGACAGGCGGCGAGCGTCGTCTTGCCCTCGGCAGGCAAAGCCGAACTGACCATCACCACCCGGCCCTGTTCATAGGTTTGCCGTACTTTGGTGAGAATGCCGCGCACCGCTTGTGCCAGAGGAGAACGCGGGCTGGCGCGCAGTGCTTCGAGGGGATCGCCTACCGCGGGTTCGATTGTTGTGAAATCCGGCATCCCGCCCAGGTAGGGCACGCCTAGCCTGCGCTTCACATCCTCGCCGGATGTAAGGCCATTGAATGCCATTTCGGTAGCGATCGCCGCGACAAAGCCTACACCCACTCCCAGCAGCAGGCCCAGCGCCAGAAAATAGGATTTTTTAGGGAAGCTCGGCACCCCCGGTATGCGCGCATCCGAGACAAGGCGGGATTCTGCGCGCTCTGCCCCGCTCGCCGCCACGGCTTCCTTGTAGCGGTTGAGGTAGCTCTCATAGAGCGCCTGCGAGGTATCGGCCTTGCGCTGGAGATCATCGAGCGCGACCATCGCCCGGTTGTTCTGTTCCAGCGCCCCGCGCGCGCCGCCAAGGCTACCGGAGAGGGAATCGAGGCGCTGACGCGAAACATTGGCTCTCGCATCGAGATTGGAGATGGTCCGGTTGATCTCGGACTGGATTTGGGCATCTACATCGGCCAGTTCACGCAGGGCATCCATGAAATCGGGGTTTTTGGGCCCCATCACACCGGCATATTGCGCGACACGCGCGCTCAGTTCCGCGCGCTTGACCCTCAGCGACTGGATAACCGGGGAGGACAGGGCCGCGCCCACATCGTCACCGGTCGATCCGCCGCGAAGCTGATTGCGTGCGGTGGCGAGGCTCGCCCTGTCCGCGGCTGCCTCGGCCCGCGCGCTTGCCACCTGCTGGTTATAGGCGCTGATCTCCTGTTCCGTCAGCGTGGCTCCGGTGGTGCTCAGCAGATTGTTGTCGATGCGGTATCGCTGGAGCGCGTCGAAATCGTCCTGAGCCTGCAATTTCAGCTTTTCGATACGCTCTCCCAGCAGTTGGACGGCCTGCTGGTTGCGCTCCTGTTTCTGGCGAACCTGTTCATCGGTATAGATGTGGGCGAAGGCATTGGCGATGGCGGTGGCGCGAATGGGGTTGGAATCGGTGTAGCCCACACTGAAGGCATAGGCGCTCGATACGCGTTCTACATCGAGGTTGGAGGCCATCCGGCTGATAATAATGGCGCGCAGGCGGGCACGATCCTCGGCGCTCAGCGGGCCAACGGCGACCGGCTTGGCAAGGCCGATGGAACGGGCAATGCTCGCCGTAACGCCGCCCGGAGCGATCAGCGCACGCATGTCCGGATCATTCTCCAGATGCAGATAATCGACGACCTTGGCGGCAATATCGCGCGAGGTGAGGATTGCTATCTGCGTCTCTACATCCGAATTGCTCTCGGGATCGTCGGACTTTTCTCGCGTGCTGCCGGGTGTGACCGGCGCCGCGCCGCCATTGAGGATAACTACGGCTGTGGCGGTATAGCGAGGGGGCAGCCACACCGCGAGCAATGCCATGATGTCGAAGATGATGAGGGCGGTATAAATAAAGACGCGCAGGCGACGACGGAACATCAGCCACAGGCCCTGCAGGTCCAGACGATCCGCGACGATATCGGCGCGTGCGCCATAGGGCACCGCCATTACCTCTTCACGATATGACACGGCGTTCGCCACGAAATCCCAACCCCCCTTTCCTCAGAACGGGCTCAGCGCCGGATCGTCAGCGATGCTCCCGTCAGAATCGTGCAGAATGCCCGGACCCGGCTGGTATCAGTCGAATCCCTGCACTCGTGCCGAGCGTAGGCTCCGATTGCGACACTACGGTTAAACCTATATTCACCTTTTGCTTCCTGCACATGAATGGCCGACCGTGTGCCGATCTCGCGGAAGTTTTGGCGTTTTTCTGATATTTCAATTTTAAACAAAAGGTTACGGAGGATTTCGTAGCTGGCATCAGCGCGATAGGCGCGGCTGACGATTACGCCAACGCCGGGGTTTCCGCTGTTTTCCAATGTTTTCTGCGTAGCCGCAGAGAGGCTGAGCAGACTGGTGGGATACCAGCTTATTGTACCGGAATAGGACAGGCCATTGAAATCCCGCAGCGCCGATCTCTTATATCGACGCTGCAAATAACCCGCCTCTGCCTCGATTCGGATCATTCCGAAATCCGCAGCCCCTCTGCCGGAGATGGAATAGCTGTTGCCTGCCCGGTCGGACTGGCGGGCATCGCTGCGCTGATACTTCGCGGTGATGCCAAGCGCGGCAAGATCAGTCGTGGCATAGACTGCGCTGGTCTGAACCGACCACTGGTCCGCATCGCGGAATGCCTGGCTGGATCGGCTGCCGTTAATGCCGACAAGATCTTTATAACGCACTTCCCCGTGGCTGACGATGAGGCCGAGCCGGAGAGGTGACAGATCCTGAGTCAAGGTGATCTGCTGCGTTGTATCCCTATATTGCGAGGGCCTGCCAGTGCTCAATGGTGCACCATTGGCGACATTTCTCTCGGAGTTGAGGCTGGTTGAAGTTGTTGCTGAAAAAGTGGTGGCGTCGCCAAGGTCTAGCCGTCCGCCTGCGTGCAGCGCATATTCACTGCTGCGCTGCCGGGCATGGCTGTAATAGCGGGTGAATGCCCCTTTGGCTGAGAGATCGAGGCCGTGCCGCGTCCAGTCGCTCGCGACTGAGAGAGACGGAGAGACGATGACAAAGCCGTCGCCCTCTTTCTTTGTGGCTGTGCCGAACAGATTGTCGTCATAGCCGCTGTTTATGCTCAGGCTGGCCTTCGCCACCCAAGGGCCGAGGCGGATACCTATGGGGTCGAACTCCTGCTGGGTGCGGTTGCCAGCTACATCCTCTTTGGGCGGGAGCAGGTTGGCTTGCGCATAAACCATGGTCGGCCAGGTCGCGCACACGAGCAGGGCGCAGGTCATTTTCCTGAACATCAATAGATAGACCTTCGCACCCGCAATGGCGCAGAACCAAAGAGCAGTGCTGTTAAACAAATATGACGGTGCGCAGAAATATTGCTGCATGCGGGGTGATAGGCAGGCGGGTGCTGGGCGGTTATAAAGCCAGAATGAGAGCCATTGTGCCGCATGGGCGAAACAGGGCGGGCCTCGCCCTATCGGAGGCGTCGGTCCCGGCCAATCTCGCCATGCTTGCGCAGATGATTGCGCCACGGCTGGCGGGTGCTGAGCCTGTGTCGGCTGAGGCGAACAATGATGCGGACTGGGGCGCGCTTGTGCGGCTGGCGGAGCGGCACCGGGTGGTGCCTGCGCTGGCGGCGGCGGTGGCGGGAAGGCAATATGCTGCGCCCGAACCCGTTGCCGCATATCTAGCGGCGATGGCGCGGCAGGCGGCGTTTGACGAGTTGGCGCTGGCGGCAACTGTGCGCGAGATTGTAAACGCCTTCGCCCGGAACGGTACGGACCTTATGCTGCTCAAGGGTGTGCCGCCTTCGCTGATGATTCACGGGCGGCTGGGGATGCGCACCAGCCGGGATATAGATCTGCTGATCAAGCCGCAGAATGTCCCCGCCGCGCTCGATATACTCAAGGCCATGGGATTTTATATCCGCAATGGCGAAGCCACGCTCCCGATGCTGATGCGGCGG
>CAZLTO010000170.1:0-3871 GCA_964562475.1 uncultured Sphingobium sp.
ATTTTCTTTATGCCGAGATGGGCGCGGGCCGCGAAACCAGCGGCGGCTCGGCGGCGAATACGCTCGCAGGGTTGGCGGCGTTGGGCAAGACATGCGGTTTCATCGGCCAGGTGGCGGACGATCAACTTGGCAAGATTTTCACCCATGACATCCGTGCGCTCGGCGTCGATTATCGCACCCCGAGCTCGAACGGCGGCATCCCCACTGCGCGTTGCCTCGTAATGGTGACGCCGGACGCGCAGCGCACCATGAACACCTTCCTCGGCGCGTCGCAGCACCTGCCCGCCTCCGCGCTCGACCCGGAAATGATCCGCGGCGGCGGTATCCTCTATCTCGAAGGCTATCTCTGGGACCCCGAAGAGCCGCGCAAGGCGATGCGCGCCGCGATCGAGATGGCGCGGGGCGCGGGCCGCAAGATCGCCTTCACCTTGTCGGACGGTTTCGTGATCGAGCGCCACCGCACTGACTTCATGGAACTTATCAATGGCGGTCTCATCGATATCCTGTTCTCCAACGAGGCGGAGATTCAGGCGCTTGTTGAGGTGCATGATTTCGAGAAGGCGGTCACCGCGATCTCGGCCAAGGTGCCGGTGCTCGTCTCCACCCGCAGCGAGAAGGGCGCCATCGCCATATCCGAGGGCATGCGATACGAGGTCTATGCAGCGTCAGTCGAGGAAGTGATCGACACCACCGGAGCGGGCGATCTGTTCGCCGCCGGGTTCCTCGCCGCTTATGTCGAGGGCAAGAACATCACCCAGTGCTTGAAGCTCGGCGCAGTGTGCGCGGCGGAGATCATCTCGCATTACGGGGCGCGACCAGAAGCGGACTTGCAGGCACTGCGCGCGCACTCTGGACTATAGACGCGCGCCGCGATAGTTCAGGATTTCATGGCCCGCACCCGGAACATCGCCAGGACCCGATCCAGCTTCTCGCTGCGCGGCCTCATTCGCTGGCCGGTGCGGATCATAGGCGGGTTCATGGTCCTCTCGGTGGTGATGGTGGTGATCTACCGCTTCGTGCCACCGCCGGTAACGCTCACCATGCTGTTCGACAAGAACGGCATCACCAAGGACTGGATGAGCCTGTCCGAGATTGACCCGGACATGCCGCGCGCGGCCATTGCGGCAGAGGACGCCAAATTCTGCCAGCATCATGGCTTTGATGCCGAGGCGATCGAGAAAGCCTATCTGCACAACGAGCGCGGCGGGCGCATCCGCGGCGGCTCGACCATCAGCCAGCAGACCGCCAAGAACGTGTTCCTCTGGCAAAATGGTGGTTTCTTCCGCAAGGGGCTGGAGGCTTGGTTCACGCTGCTGATCGAGGCGCTCTGGGGCAAGAAGCGGATTATGGAAGTCTATCTCAACGTCGCGGAGACGGGGATCGGCACTTATGGCGTTAACGCGGGCTCGATCCGCTATTTCAACCACGGCGCCAGCAACCTGACCCGCGCCGAGGCTGCGCGCATTGCAGCCGTGCTTCCCCTCCCGAAGAAGCGCGCGGCGGTTGCGCCTTCGGGCTTCACCCGCCGTTATGGCAACAGCATCACGCGCCGCATAGGCTCCGTGCGGGTGCAAGGGCTGGACGACTGCCTGAAATAATCGAGTTGGCCTTGCGTCCTCCGCATAGTTCGGGGATACGCGCGCACTGAAATCGCATATTCAGGGAACTTATCATGACCGACCACGCCAGCCTCATCGCCACCATAGACGCCGCCTGGGAAGATCGCGCCAACGTCTCCACTGCCACCAAGGGCGAGGTGCGCTCGGCTGTGGATACGGCTCTGGCGTTGCTCGACTCGGGCAGCGTGCGCGTTGCGGAGCCAGTGACAAGCGGCTGGCAGGTCAACCAATGGGCCAAGAAGGCGGTGCTGCTCTCCTTCCGCCTGAATGACAACCAGCTCATCCCCGGCGGGCCGGGCGCAAGCTTCTGGTGGGACAAGGTGCCGAGCAAGTTCGCGGGCTGGGGCGAGGCTGAGTATCGCGCCGCCGGTTTCCGCGCCGTACCGGGCAGCATCGCGCGCGCAGGCAGTCATATCGCCAAGAATGTCGTCCTGATGCCGAGCTTCGTCAACATCGGCGCGTTCGTAGATGAAGGCACTATGGTCGATACCTGGGTGACGGTGGGCAGCTGCGCGCAGATAGGCAAGAATGTCCATCTCTCCGGCGGCGTCGGCATTGGCGGCGTTCTGGAGCCGTTGCAGGCCGATCCGGTCATCATCGAGGATGATTGCTTCATTGGCGCGCGCTCCGAAGTGGTGGAAGGCGTGCGCGTAGGCCGTGGCGCGGTGCTCTCGATGGGCGTATTCCTCTCCGCCACCACCAAAATCATCGACCGCACCACCGGCGAGACTTTTGTTGGCGAGGTGCCGCCCTATTCGGTGGTGGTGCCAGGCTCGCTGCCCGGCAAGCCGCTGCCCGATGGCACGCCGGGGCCCAATCTATACTGTGCGGTGATCGTCAAGCGTGTGGACGCCCAGACCCGCGCCAAAACCGCGATCAACGACCTGTTGCGGGACTGAAGCTGCGCACCTGTCAAGCATAAAGTGCACAGCTTTGGGTCGTTAATCACTTAGATTAACTGCGTTTTTTGTAATTTTTGGTCTTGCGACAAATTCGCAGTCGTGACATCGATTGTGCCCGCGGTGCCTCCCCAACCCCACTCGGAGAGGCATCGCCGGGCTGCTTTAGGGTGGCCTGCCTGGGCCGGATATGGTGAACCCCACAGCAGCCATGTCCGGTCCAGGCGAATAGACCATGCAGCGCTTGGAAAAGCGGACGCTTGCCCCTACATGAGCTGCGATGCCTCCCGACAATCCCGCCGCGCCCGACAGCGCCATGCCGCCGATGTGGGCGACGCTGCGCCGGTTCCTGATCTATCTCTGGCCCAAGGACGCACCAGCGTTGCGCGCGCGCGTCGTGCTGGCGATGCTGGCAGTGCTGTGCTCCAAGGCGATCACGCTCATCATGCCGTTCGCATACAAGGGCGTGATCGACCGGATGGCGCCGGGGATGCAGGCGGGCGCCATGCTCGCCATCGCGCTGGTATGCGCTTATGCGGGCGCGCGCTTCGGCGGCGTGCTGTTCGACAATCTGCGCAACGTGGCGTTCGAGCGCGTCGGGCAGGAAGCGACCCGTCGCCTTGCCGAGCATGTGTTCATTCACCTGCACCGGCTCTCGCTGCGCTTTCATTTGAACCGCAAGACCGGCGCCGTCACCAAGGTGATCGAGCGCGGCACCAAGAGCATCGACACGATGCTCTATTTCCTCCTCTTCAACATCGCGCCGACGATCATTGAGCTGACCGCCGTCTGTGTCATCTTCTTCGTCAAATTCGGTCCCGGCATGGTGGCGGTGACTCTGACGATGGTGATGGCCTATATCTGGTTCACGCGCACCGTCACCGAATGGCGCAACCAGCTCCGCCGCGACATGGTGGACCTCGATACCGACGCGATGGCGCATGCGGTCGACAGTCTGCTGAATTTCGAGACGGTCAAATATTTCAGCGCCGAGGAACGCGAGGCCCGGCGCTACAGCAAGGCGATGACGAGCTATGCCCGCGCTGCGGTAAAATCCGAGAACAGCCTCGCCGCGCTCAACATCGGCCAGGCGCTCATCACCAATCTGATGATGGCGGGTGCGATGGGCTATACCGTCTGGGGCTGGAGCAAGGGGCAATTCACCACGGGCGACGTGGTGCTGGTGAACACGCTGCTCGCCCAGCTTTTTCGGCCCTTGGATATGCTTGGTATGGTCTATCGCACGATCCGGCAGGGCCTGATCGACATGGAAGCGATGTTTGGCCTCATCGACACGCCCGCCGAGATCAGCGACGGCATCAACGCCGTCGACCGCTTCGTCGAAAAACCCGA
>CAZLTO010000171.1:0-3845 GCA_964562475.1 uncultured Sphingobium sp.
TCGGTGGTCGCGCCGACTAGCGTGATCGTGCCGTCCTCGACATAGGGGAGGAAGCCATCCTGCTGGCTGCGGTTGAAGCGATGAATCTCGTCCACGAACAGCAAGGTGCGCTGGCCGAGCTTCGCATGCTCGCGCGCGGTGGCGAAGATCTTCTTCAGGTCCGCAACCCCAGTGAACACCGCCGATACCGGCACGAAGCGCATAGCCACCGCATCGGCGAGCAGGCGGGAGATGGTGGTCTTGCCGGTGCCGGGCGGTCCCCAGAAGATGATCGAGCTCAGCCTGCCTGCCGCCACCATGCGCCCGATCGCGCCTTCCGGCCCGGTCAGATGCTCCTGACCCACGACATCTTCGAGATGCTGGGGACGGAGCCGATCGGCAAGCGGCGCATTTTCGGGGGCTGGCCCTGCAAGGCTTTGGGTGGGGAGATCATCGGCAAACAGATCGGACATAGGCGGACCCTATATCAAAAGTCATGCTTTTGCATCGTTGGTGATATGAGGATAAGTTCAGGTTGTTGTTCGGCTGTACGGAGAGGTTTTATGGCTGAGAAAGACAGTAATAAATCAACACCAACATATTGGATTATAACAATAATATTTCTGATATGGAATGCGTTTGGCGGTTATGACTATCTGATGACGCGCACGCGCAATATCGGGTATCTCAAGGCGATGGGCGATCCGCAGGCGCTGCTGGGCTGGGTCGACTCATTTCCGCTCTGGGTGCAGATATGCTGGCCCGTGGGCGTGTGGGGCTCGGTCATCGGTTCGGTGCTGATGCTGCTCCGCTCGCGCCACGCCGTGACCGCGTTTGCCGTCTCGCTCGTCGCGGCGCTGGCGAGCTTCGGTTATCAGTTCAGCGTGCGACCGCCCGCTGCGCTGGATACGCCGGCAAACAGGATCATGCCGCTGGTGATCCTCGCCATCATATTGTTTCTGACGCTGTATTGCCGCCGCATGCGTGCAAGAGGCGTGCTGCGCTGAACGGTCGGGAGGTGCTTACGGCACCGGGCTGCGCTGCGGCATCGCGCCGCTGCGCCGCTGGGCGGATACGCGCCTGTAAGTGTCCAGCATCGCCTGATTGACCGTGTCCCAGCGGTTGCGCAGGGAAAGCTCCAGCCCCGCGCCGCCATGTTCGGCGCGCAGGGCGGGATCCTGACAATAAGCGGCGAGGGCATCGGCGAACTGGCCGATCGCGCCCGGCCGGATCAGCTGTCCGCTGATGCCGTGCTTGACGATGCTGTCGCTGCCGGTCGCCTGCGCGGCGACGACAGGCAGGCCGCAGGCCATCGTCTCCAGCGTCACATTTCCGAACGCCTCGGTGACGGAAGGGTTGAAGAGCATGTCCATGCTGGCCACGGCCCGGCCGAGATCGCTGCCGTTCTGAAAACCGATGAATTTGGCATGCGGCATCCGATGCTCGAACCATGCGCGCGCCGGACCATCGCCGATCACCAGCACCTGATGCTTGATCTGGCGGCGGTGCAGCTCGTCGATCGTGTCCGCGAAGACATCCAGCCCCTTTTCCATCACCAGGCGCCCGATATAGCCGATGACCGGCACATCGTCGCTCAGCCCGATCGAGACCCGCCAGGAGAGATCGCGCTGCGCCGGGCTGAAGATGCTGTCGTCGATCCCGCGCGTCCACACGCCGATATCATAGTTCATGCGCTGGTCGCGCAGCATCTGCGCCAGCGTTTCGGATGGCGCCATGATCGCGTCGCAACGGCGGTAGAAACGCCGCAATAACGCCTCCACCAGCGGCTCCAGAAAGGCGAGGCCGTAATAGCGCGGGTAGGTCTCGAAGCGGGTGTGCACCGAGGCAACCACGGGCACGCCATGCTTGCGGCCATAGCGGAGCGCGCCATGACCCAGCGGATCGGGGCTGGAGACATGGATCAGATTGGGCGCGAAAGCGCGCAGATCCCGTCGCAGGCGGGGTAAAAGGCCGAGCGGAATCTGATATTCGGAGCGCCGGGGGATCGGCCAGGACGGCGCGCTGACCAGATCGCCCATAGGCTCGAAGGCGGGCGTGTCGGTCGTCGGCGAGTAGACGCGCACGGAAACGCCCTGACGCAGAAGATAGGCCACCAGCTTGTTGAGCGCCTGATTGGCGCCGTCCTTCACATAATTGTAATTGCCGCTGAAGAGCGCGACGCGCAGGGGCTGATCGGTCATCGCGCCTCTATAGACATGGGGTTGCGTGAACGCAAAGCGGGTAATTCTCCGGCCTTGTTCTACCCTATTCGTCCGAAGGCGCAGCCCTTCTTCTTGGCGGATGCAGGCGCAGGCGGGTGACGCGGCGGCTGTCGGCGGCGGTCACTTCGAGCCGCCAGCCGCTCTCCGGGTGCAGCACGATCTCGCCCACGGCGGGCACATGGCCCGCGAGGATGAAGGCGAGGCCGCCCAGCGTGTCGATATCTTCCTCCACCTCGGCAAGGCGGGGATCGATCCGTTGCGCCACGTCATCAAGCTCGGCGCGGGCGTCCGCTTCCCACAGGCCGCCATCCAGCGCGACGAGTATTTCTTCCGGTTCGTCGTCATGCTCGTCCTCGATCTCGCCCACGATCTCCTCGACCAGATCCTCGAAGGTGAGCAAACCTTCGGTGCCGGAATATTCATCGAGCACGATGGCGAGGTGGGTGCGCTTGGCGCGCATCTCCATCAGAAGATTGAGAACGCCCATGCTTTCAGGAACATAGAGCGGCTGTCTGATAAGAGGTTCGAGGGTTTTTGGCGGCGTTTCTCCGCTTGCCAATATGCCGAACGCATCGCGGATGTGGATCATGCCGACGATGGTGTCAAGGGTTTCGCGATAGACCGGAATGCGGCTGTGCCCGGCTTCGGTGAACAGCGCGACCAGATCGGCAAAGCTCGCGCTTTCCTCGATCGCGATGATGTCGGCGCGGGGGACGGCGATATCGTCGACCGTATGTTCGCCGAAATGCAGCAGGTTGCGGAGCATCTGCCGCTCCAGCGGGGAGAGATCGCCCTTTATGGCCTGATCGGGTGTTTCCCCGGATTCCTCGTCATAATCGTCGATCGCTTCTTCAAGCTCCCGGCGCAGGGTATGATCGGCGTCATTGCCGAACAGCAGGGACTTGATGCCCCGCCATAGTCCGCCGCCCTCATTCTGGGCGGCGCTGCTACTGTCCGCTTCTTTCGTACCGGACGGGCTATCGTCAGCCATTGATATTCTCAGTCCCCTGTTCGGACCATTTTCGAGTTGGTCTCTGACCAACGACTCGGAAAATGGTCCTGCTAATTCAATAGAGCATTTTCAGGCGGAAAACCGGTTCCCACTTTTCCTGAAAATGCTCTAGGCGGAATAAGGATCTGCGATGCCGATGCTTGCCAGAGCGCGCACCTCCATCTCCTCCATTTCTTCCGCCTCATGCTCCTCCATATGGTCATAGCCGAGCAAATGCAAAGTCCCATGCACGATGAGGTGGGCGGCGTGGTCGGCAAAAGCGATGCTCTTTTCGTCTGTCTCGCGCCCGCACGTCTCCCGCGCGAGCACGATGTCGCCCAGCAGAACCTCGCCGTCGTCGCTGTTAGAGAGGGTTTCGAGCAGATCGGGCTGCACCATCGGAAAGGAAAGAACGTTGGTGGGCGTATCCTTGTGCCGATATTCGCGGTTCAACAGCTGAACCTCCGCATCGTCCGTGAAGCGGACGGAAATTTCGATACAGACATCGAGCGTCGTCAGTTCGTCATAGGGCGTCTGGATGAAAGCCGCCCGGATCGCGCGCTCCGTCCGGGCCGCCCAGTCGGTCTGCCCCGGCCGGTGTTCCCCGCCGGAGAGTGCGATTTCAAGCATCCGCCCCCTCATAAGCCCCGACG
>CAZLTO010000172.1:0-3806 GCA_964562475.1 uncultured Sphingobium sp.
GCGAACGCGATCTATCATTTTGTGTGGGATCAGTTCTGCGACTGGTATCTGGAGCTCATAAAGGGCGCGCTGGACGATGAGACGAAGGCGGTAGCGGGTTGGGTCCTCGACCAGATATTGGTGCTGCTGCACCCGTTCATGCCCTTCATCACCGAGGAATTATGGCACGCGTTGGGGGATCGGGAGTATGACCTCATCGTCGCGCGTTGGCCGCAGCCGGATGCGGCTGTGGACGCAGATGCCAAGGCTGAGGTGGAGTGGGTCTCAAATCTAATTGCTCAAATCCGCGCAACAAAAACCGAGCTTAGCGTTGCTCCTTCTAAAACTGTTACGATGTTTGTTTCTCGTGCAGAGGAGCCACAGTTTAGCTGGTTGGACCGTAATCTATTAGCCATTAAGCGCATGGCAAGATTGGACATGATCCAAGTGCGGACGCCTAGTGGGTTTGCAGAGTTGGATTTCAATTTCGATGGAATACCGATTTCTGGTGAAGTGATTTCTGCTGTTGAAGGCGAGGGTAAAGTTCAAGTTGTCGCAGAAGGTATTGATGCCCAGTTGGATTTCTTCGGCATCATCGACATCGCCGCCGAGAAGGCCCGCCTCGCAAAAGCGCTTGAAGCCGTCTCCAAGGAAGCGAAGGCTCTCGAAGGCCGCCTCGCCAACCCCGCATTCGTCGAGAAGGCGAAACCGGAGGCAGTAGAGAAAGCCCGCGCCGATCATGCCGAGAAGTCCGCCGAGGCGGAGCGCCTCGCGGCTGCGCTGGCGCGGCTAGGCTAGGCTGTCTCCGCCAACCCTTCCGCAAAGGCGCGGATGCGGCGGCAACCCTCGGTCAGCGCCGCCTCATCGGTCGCAAAACTGAGGCGCACGAAGCCCGCGCCCGAGGGGCCGAACTCCGCGCCGTCGAGCACGCTCACCGCCTGTTCCTCATAAAGCCGCGCGGCGAACTCCGCCCCGCTGAGCCCAATCTCGCGCACGTCGATCATCACGAACATGCCCGCAGCAGGGCGGTGCAGGCCGAGGCCCGGCGTATTGCTCAAGGCCGCCATCACCAGATCGCGCCGTTCGCGGAACCGCTCGCGCATCGCGTCCACTTCCGGCAGGCGCTGTTCAATCGCGACCGCCGCCGCCTCCTGTGTGAAGCCGGGTGCGCCATAGCTCAACGCGAGGCTGAGCGCGGTTGCGTGGCGCACGAACGCCTCCGGGCCGATCGCCCAGCCAATGCGCCAGCCGGTCATCGCGTGCGATTTGGAGAGGCTGCCCGCGATGATGGTGCGCTCCGCCATGCCGGGGAGCGACGCGATCGAGCGATGGGCGCCCTCGAAGATGAAGTCGCAGTAAATCTCGTCCGACACCACCCACAGGTCATGCGCGATGGCGAGATCGGCGATGGTGCGCAGATGGGCATCGCTGATCGCCGCGCCGGTCGGGTTCGCGGGTGAGGCGAAGTAGATGGCGCGGGTGTTTCGGCCTATCGCCGCCTTGAGCGCCGCCATATCCGGCTGATAACCAAGCTCGGGCGGGCAGGGGACGGTGACGGCTCTCGCGCCGGTCGACTCAATGGTCGCGCGATAGGTAGTGAAGCAGGGCTCCAGCACCAGCACCTCATCACAGGGATCGAGCAGCAGGGTCGCTGCGACATAGAGCGCGTTCTGCGTGCCGAAGGTGATCGCGACATTGTCCGCCGATAGGGACAAGCCCGCGAGCGGCGCGATATAGGCTGCCACCGCCTCGCGCAGCCGCATCCGCCCCGTGACAGGGGAATAATGCGTGTCCCCCGCCTTCAATGCGGCGATGGCCGCATCGGTGATCGCGGGCGGCGTATCGAAATCCGGGTCGCCGATGCTCATCACGATCACGTCCTCGCCGGCCGCCTTGCGGGCTACGGCGCGGAAATGATTGTCCCACGCGCCGGAGCCTGCGCCGCCAATACGCTCGGAAAGACGGGAATAACGCAACGGGGACTCCTTGGGCTATCGGGTCAGGCATTTACCCCATAGCCCAAAATCGCCATTTGCGAAGCCAGGAAGGCTCCGCCCCCCTCAGGCGAGGAACGCGCGCACGAAATCGTCCGCCGGTTGGGCCTCGATCTCCCTGGGGGCGGCATATTGTGCGATGCGGCCCTCGTTCAGGATCGCGACCTTGTCCGCCAGCGCGAACGCTTCATCCCGGTCATGCGTCACGAACAATGTGGTGATGCCGAGCCGGTCGTGAATGTCGCGCAGCGCGGCGCGCAGATCCTTGCGCACCTTGGCGTCCAGCGCGCCGAATGGCTCGTCCAGCAACAGATAGCGCGGATTGCGCGCCACCGCGCGGGCCAGCGCGATGCGCTGGCGCTGGCCGCCCGATAGCTGCGCGGGGTAGCGCTCGCCCAATCCCGGCATCTGCACCAGGTCGAGCAGCTCCGTGACGCGCTCGTTGATCGCGGCCTTCGCCGGGCGCTCGCCCCGCTTCATCATGTCGAGACCGAAGGCGATGTTCTTCGCCACGGTCATGTGGCGGAACAGCGCATAGTTCTGGAACACGAAGCCGATGCCGCGGCCCTGTACCGGCACCTGCGTCATGTCGCGGTCGCCCATGATGACCTGCCCGCTGTCGGCGAAGGCGAGGCCCGCGATGATGCGGAGCAGTGTGGTCTTGCCGGAGCCGGAAGGGCCGAGCAGCGCGACGAAGCTGCCTCTGTCGATATGCAGCGACACGTCCTTGAGCGCGGCATGGCCGTCAAACCCTTTGGCGATGTTCTTTACTTCGATAGCCATATTAATGCCCCTTTGCCTTGATTTCGTCGCCGTGCCACCATTCGAGCAGGCTCTTGACGATGAGGGTTACGATCGCGAGCCCCGCGAGCAGCGAGGCCACCGCAAAGGCGCCGACGAAGTTATAGTCGTCGTACAGCACCTCGATGTGGAGCGGCATGGTGTTGGTTTCCCCACGGATATGACCGGAGACGACCGATACCGCGCCGAACTCGCCCATGGCGCGGGCGTTGCAGAGCAGCACGCCATAGAGCAGCGCCCAGCGTATGTCCGGCAGGGTCACATGCCAGAAGGTCTGCCAGCCGTTCGCGCCGAGCGATACGGCGGCCTCCTCGGCAGCGCGGCCCTGGCTTTCCATCAGCGGGATGATCTGCCGCACCACGAACGGGAAGGTGACGAACACGGTCGCGAGCACAATCCCTGGCACCGCGAAGATCACGTGGATACCGCGTTCCTCCAGCCACGGCCCGAACCAGCCCTGCGCGCCGAACACCAGCACATAAATGAGGCCGGAAACGACGGGTGAGACGGAGAAGGGCAGGTCGATAAAGGTGACGAGCCAGGATTTCAGGCGGAAATCATGCTTGGTCACCGCCCACGCCATCACCACGCCCATCACGAGGTTCAAGGGCACGCTGATCACCGCGACGAGCAGGGTGAGCTTGATGGCGCTTATCGTATCCGGTTCTTTCAGCGCTTCGAGATAGGGCGCCAGCCCGTCGCGAAACGCTTCCATGAACGTTTCCGGGACAATATCAGACGGGTTGCTCTTGATGCGGAGGTCCGGGTCGATTTCGCGAGCCGCCACCATGAGCAGGTAACCCCGACAAGACTCGAGCAAGCACCCCAGCGATTCAGCCTCGCCGCCCCGAGCGGATGCGATGAGCCGAACTACCTTGTCGCCGAGATCGGCCATTCTTAAACCCCAGGCACCCAAGAGACGCGAATCAGCCGTGAATTCGTAGAGGAATAAGGGCAGAGGGGAAAGCGCCAGGGTGAATTCTAGGAAAATGGCGCTTGGCGTCATACCATTGGGCGACGATCCCTTTCCTT
>CAZLTO010000173.1:0-3784 GCA_964562475.1 uncultured Sphingobium sp.
TGGTGCTGGAGGTCGATCGCATGTTTGGCCTCAGCAGCGCCAGCGGCCTCTGATCAGGCGTTCAAGTCCGGTACGAACACCGGATAGTCTCCGGCCAGTTTACGGAAGCTGACGGCAAACGCCTTTTCCAGCATATCCGGTGTGAGCACTTGCGCTGCCCGACCATCCGCCAGAATGCAGCCATCCTTCATCAACAACACATGATCGGCGATGCGCGCGGCATGATTGATATCGTGCAGCACCACAACGACCCCTGCCCCTGCTCTGGCGCACGCGGACAGCCGCGCCAGCACCGCGAGCTGATGCCCGGGATCGAGGCTTGCGAGCGGCTCGTCCGCCAACAGCCATTCCGGCTCGCCTGCCAGCACCCGCGCCAGCAGCACTCGCGCCGTCTCCCCGCCGGAGAGGGACAACACCGGTCGATCGGCCAGATGCGCGACGTCGGTTGCGATCATTGCCGCCTCAACCGCCTGCTGATCCGCAGCGGATAGCCGCCATGCCCATCCGCCATGCCCCGTGCGGCCCAGAGCAACCAGATTGCGGGCGGTGAGATTCCAGTGCACCTCGCCCTTTTGCGGCAGAAAGCCGATGCGGCGCGCGCGCTCGCGGGCCGAGAGCGAACCGAGCGGCACATCGCCCAACGAAAGCGCGCCCGATTGCGGCGTTTCCACACCGGCAAGGCAATGCAGCAGGCTGCTCTTGCCCGCGCCATTGGGGCCAAGGATCGCAGTCACTGCGCCGCGCCGGAAACATCCGCCAACGCGCCGCAGGATACCGCGTCCGCCCTTGACGAGCTTCACATCCGAGAAGCGCAGATCATCCTGTGACATCAGTCAAGCTCCCTGCGCATTTTAAGCAGCAGTATAAGGAAGAACGGCGCGCCGAGCACCGACATCATCACGCCGAGGCGTATCTCGCTCACCACCGGCGCGATCCGCACTCCCATGTCCGCCACCACGACCAGCAAGGCCCCCGCCAGCGCAGAGGGAAGCATCAACGCGGATGGCCGGTGGCCAACCAGCGGACGCATAATGTGCGGCACCATCAGGCCGACGAAACCGATCACGCCCGCTACTGCGACGGATCCGCCCACGCACAACGCGATCCCGCCGATCAGCACCCGCTGCAAACGCGTCATGTCGACCCCCATGGACCGTGCGACGAGATCACCGAGGCTCAGCGCATCGAGATCAGCCGCTTTCAGCATGATCAGCGCTATCCCCGAGATCGCCAGCGGCAGTGCGATCAGTACATCATGCCAGCTCCGGTCGGTAAGCGCGCCCATCAGCCAGGTGATAATCTCCGCGCTGGCAAACGGCGTCGGCGCGAGGTTGATGACTAAAGCCGTCAGCGCGCCAGCGAGGCTGGAAAGCATCACCCCAGCGAGCGTGAACAGGATCAGGCTGCCCGAGCGCCCGGCGATCAGCATCAGCAGCGCAGCCCCTCCCGCCGCTGCCGCAAGCGCAAAAAGCGGAAGCACGAACGGAATGGCCGCCAAGCCGAAGAATATGCTCGATACCGCCCCCAGCGCCGCGCAGGCCGATATGCCGAACAGGCCGGGATCGGCGAGCGGATTGCGCAGATAGCCCTGCATTGCTGCGCCGGACATTCCAAGCGCAGCGCCGATCAGCGCCCCGAGGCAGATGCGCGGCAGACGCAATTCAGTGATAATCAGCGACTGTAGATCGCCCGAGAGCCATTCTGCGGGCGCGATCCAGTGCCTGCCCGAAAGCAGGGACAGGACCATCGCCGCCAATAGTGCGAGCAGCAGGGAGAGGTTCAGCCTCATGTCTTATGCTCCCGCTGCCATCGCATATGTAGGGCGGAGAGATGTTCAGCCGTTTCGATGATCGTCGGCCCGGCGCAATGCAGCAACCGGGAAGAGAATTCCGCAATCATGATCCGCCCCTTGGTCTTCGCCAGTACAGGATAGCGTGCATCGCCGCGCGACGCGCCATCGGACTCCATCCCTGCCGCCCCGGTCAGCAGAATATCGGGTGGATCAAGCAGTATCTGTTCGACGGAGACCATATCCCATTGCGCGAGTTTCATCTCGCCGCTTGCGCTGCGAAAACCTGCACGGCGCAACAGTTCATCCGCCAGAGTGCCGGTGCCAGGAACGAGCCCCGCGTCCTGCCATATGAGCGCGGAGGGCCGGGGCCCGGTGCCCATCTTCATGCGCGCAACCGCCTGCCCGATACGGCCGATGAGCACCCTGCCCCGCTCGGGCTGGCCGATCCGAGCAGCGATTTCGGCAATCTGCACCTCGCTTTCCTTTACCGTGGCAGGCACATTCGTGCTCAGCAGCGGTACGCCGAGGCGCTTCAGCGCGCCCAGCGTCTCCGGCGCGATATGCGGCCCCGCGATCACCAGATCGGGCCGGACGGAAAGCACATCTTCCGCCGCGTCGCCGACCGCCGGATAGGATTGCGCCCACTGGAGCGGAACCGAGGTTGCGCGCGGGTCCTGCGAATAATGGCTGATCGCCGCGATTTGCGAAGGCTCAGCCACCTCGCGCAGGATCGCATCGACACACGGGTTCATCGAAACGATGCGCCGGGGGACGTCCGGGGTCGATTGATGCCGCTCGGGGGGATTTGAATTCCCCGAGCAACCGGGCAGCAGCATGAGCAACGGGACTGCGGCAAGCCCCACAGCCCGCCTCCTCAATGCTACTGCCCAGCCCTGCATCAAAGCTTCAGCCGAACGCCCGCATAGGCCGCGCGGCCCAGCACCGCATAGCCCTCCGCCACCTCATAATCGGCATCGAACAGGTTTTCGATCCGGCCATAAACTTCCAGATTTTGGGTCAATGGATAGCTCGCCCGAATGCTCGCCAGTGCGTAACCGTCCAGTGGCTTGCTATTAGCATTGTCGTCATAGCTGTCTCCCACCATGCGCATGCTGGCGCCAAACTTCAGCTTGACTGGAGATGTCCAGTCGATGCTGACATTCGCCTGATTGCGCGGACGGCGCGCGACCAGATTATCGGAGGTCAGACCGGGGGATTTATCGCGCGAGTCAACGAAACTGTAATTCGCGGCCAGCTCCAGCGTTTCAGTTGGACGGACGCTCAGCTCCATCTCAACGCCCTCCGCTTTCACGCGCTGGATATTCTCGGACTGGAAGGTCGTGAAACTGAACACGATCTGGTCCCGGCTGGTGCGATGAAAATAGGTCGCCGCAACCGTCACCTTGTCATCAATCAGGTGCTGCTCGATACCCAGATCATAGCTCTTCACCGTCTCGGGCTTCAGCGCAACATTCCCGAAAGGCATCACCGACTCGGTCAGGGTTGGCGCACGAAAACCCTCGGCATAAGTGCCGCGCAGCACCGTCTTTCCGTCATTGGGACTGTAGGCCGCATTCGCGCCGAAGGTCGTTTCCGCGCCATAGAGATCATAATCGTCATGGCGGACTCCGCCAGTGAGCGTCAGGCCAGTGACCGGACGCAGGATCGCCTGCCCGTAAAAGCTCGTCACCTTGCTGTCGGCGCGGTCCGGCCTCGTGCCGCCATTGGCAGGGTAGAAGACCGAGGCTTTGGACTTTTCATGCTCTCCGCCGAAGACGATCTGCGCGCCCTTGGCAATCTCAAAGTTGCCCTGATATTCATAGCGATCGATCGTGCCATTGATGCTGTAAACATTATAGTTCGTGAACAGTACGGGCTGCATCGGGTCGCGTCCGTCGCGGTCAATGTCGGTATGCGTATAGGCGTTTCGGATCTTGAAACGGACACCGAGCAGGCTGAACTTCAGGCCCGCATAGCCGCAGAGCTGATTAA
>CAZLTO010000174.1:0-3767 GCA_964562475.1 uncultured Sphingobium sp.
AAGATAAGGGCGATAGCGGTTAACGCCTGTTCGCCGCCCGACAGAAGCGTGAGGGTAGAGAGCTTCTTGCCCGGTGGCTGGGCCAAAATCTCCAGCCCCGCCTCCAGCGGATCGTCGCTCTCGATCAGTTCCAGCCGCGCCTGCCCGCCGTTGAACAAGGCCGTAAACAGGCGGCGGAAATGCTGGTCCACCGCCTCGAATGCCGCGATCAGGCGCGCGCGCCCCTCGCGATTCAAACTGCCGATCGAGCCGCGCAGCTGATGGATCGCCTGGGAAATTTCGGCGCTCTCGGCGCGGCTGGCTTCCTGGGTAGCCTCCAGTTCCTCCAGTTCCTGTGCGGCGATGAGGTTGACCGGCCCAATGCGCTCGCGCTCCTGTGTGAAGCGCTCGAAATCGCCCTGTTCCGCCTGAGCCGGGCGAATGTCGGCGCTGTCGAACCCTGCCCGCTCGGGCAGCACCGGCGGCGGGCACTCAAAGCGCTCGCCGCACAGGCGATTGGTCTCGGTGCGGTGCTGGACGGCGGCCTCGGCGCGGGCGACGGCCCCGGCGCGCGCCTCGCGGGCGAGCGAGAGCGCCTCTCCCGCTTGCGCCAGCGTCGCTTCGGCAGTGCGCAATGCGGCTTCGGCGGCGCTCTCCTGCTGCTGCGCATCGCCAGCGCGGGCAGAGAGCGCCCCGCTCTCCGCTTCCAGCGTTGCCGCATCGCGCGCCAGCGCCTCAGGCTTGCCGTCCAGCGCCGCGCGTTCCTGCGCGATGTCGTCCTCGCGCTTCGCCATGTCGGCGAGCCGCGTGCCTGCCTCTCCGGAGCGGCTTTTCCAGCGGCGGATTTCCGCTTCCGCGTCGGCGATACGTGCGCGGTCCGAGGCCAGCGCACGTTCGGCGAGCGCAGCGTCCGCCTGAAGCTGGCTCACTTGCACATGCGCCGCCTCGCTGGCGCGGGAGAGGGCGGCGACCAGCGCGCGCGTCTCCGCGCCATCCGGCATGTCCGCCATCGCGCCTTGAGCGGCCTGATGATCGGCCAGCGTCGCGGCCAACTCGGCGCGCGCCTCTTCCGCGCGGGCGGCTATGTCTGCGCGCCGGGCGGAAAGGCGCTCGATCTGCGCTGCCGCATCGTCGCGGGCGCGGGTGGCGGTGGCGATGTCGCGGTCCGCCTGGCTGAGGGCGGCGCGTGCGGAGCTGATCGCGCTATCCGCTTGCGCGGCGGCCTGCGCGGCGGTGATGCGGGCGGCATCGGCCTGGCTGACATCAGCCTGCGCATCCGGCATTTGCGCCTCGATTGCCTCCAGCCGGTTGGCGCGGATCAGGCGCTCGGCGGTGGCGGCGCCCGCTGCCTCTTCGCCGCCGCGCGCGGTAAAGCCGTCCCAGCGGCGCAGCGCGCCCGCTTTCGTGACCAGCCGCTGGCCCACGGCAAGCGCGCACCCGTCGTCCGTCTCCACGACCGCGATCTGCGCGAGGCGGCGGGCAAGCGCGGCAGGCGCGGTCACATGATCGGAGAGCCGCTGCGCCCCTTGCGGCAGTGCGGGGTCTTGCGGCAGCGCTTCCGCCCCGGCCCAGTGGCGCGCGGCAGTAGGGTCCAGCCCCACCTCCAGCTCATCGCCCAGCGCGGCGGCGAGCGCATGTTCATAGCCGGGCGCGACCCTCACATGATCGAGCACCCGGTCCTTCGCCGCGGTGCCGGAGCCGAGCGCACGGCTGAGCGCCTGGCGTTCGCTCTCCAGAGCCGCCAGCGCCGCCTTCGCGGAAGACAGCGCGGACTCCGCTTCGGATCGCGCCTGCGCGGCACTGGCGCGCCCTGTTTCGGCGACGGCCAGAGCGGTTTCGGCCTCCTCGCGCCGGGTCTGCGCATCGGCGAGCGCCAAGCCCGCTTCGTCGCGCCGCGCCTCCAGCGGTTCCGCTTCGGGCAGCGCCGCGAGCTCTGCCTCCAGCCGCTGTGTGTCGCGCTGGGCGCGGTCGAGCCGACCCTGCGCCGCCATCAAGGCCGCCTGCGCGACCTTCAGTTCCGCCTGCTCGCCCGCCTGGCGAGCCATCGCCCTGGCAAGGTCCAGCTCGGCGTCGCGCGCCTGCTCTTGCGCTTGACTGATGCGCGCCGCATAGTCGGGCGCGCGCTTTTCCGCCTCCGCGATCCGCAGCTTGAGTGCCGTAATCTCCTCGCCAAGCCGCGCGACCGCTTCGGCGGCGTCACGCGCCAGCGCATCCTCGCGTGCGCGATCCTCGCTCAACCGGCGGCCTTGCGCATCGAGATCGGCGAGGCGGCGCACCGCCTCCTCGTGCCGTGCCTTCAAGGCCGCGAGCCGGTGGCCCGCATCACTGGCGGCGTCGCGCGTGGCCTGCGCCACGCTGCGCGCATTTGCCAGCGTTTCAGTCGCGGCATTGGCATGAACGGCGGCGGCGGTTTGCGCCTCCTGAGCAGCGCGCACGGCGTCTTCGCGCGCGGTGGCCTCGTGCTGTGCCGCCAGCGCCGCTGCATCCGCATCCTTCCAGCGCGCATAGAGGGCGCGGGCCTCGGCGAGGCGGATCTGTTCGGTGAGGCGGGTATAGCGCTCCGCCGCCTTCGCCTGCCGCCGCAGCGCCTGCGCGCGCAGCTCCATGTCGGCGAGGATTTCGTCGAGGCGGGCGAGGTTCGCTTCCGCCGCGCGCAGCTTCTGCTCGGCGTCCTTGCGGCGCACATGGAGGCCCGCGATGCCCGCCGCCTCCTCCAGCATCATACGCCGTTCCTGCGGGCGGGCGGCGATGAGGGCGGCGATCTTGCCTTGGGAGACGAGCGCCGGGCTGTGCGCGCCGGTCGCGGCGTCGGCGAACACCAAAGCGACGTCTTTCGCACGGACGTCCCTGCCGTTGGCGCGATAGGCGCTGCCCGCGCCGCGCTCGATCCGGCGGACGATTTCCAGTTCGCCGTCGCCACCGACCTCGATCGCTGGGATGGTTTCGCCCGGGCCTACGCCCGCCATCAGCAGCACCTCGGCGAAGTCCCGCTGCGGCCGCGTGGCGGTGCCCGCGAAGATCACGTCCTCCATGCCGCCGCCGCGCATCGAGCGCGCGCTCGCTTCGCCCATCACCCAGCGGATCGCTTCCAGAAGATTGGATTTACCGCAGCCATTGGGGCCGACGATGCCGGTGAGGCCGGGCTCGATGCGCAGTTCGGTCGGATCGACGAAACTCTTGAAGCCGGAGAGCTTGAGGCGGCGTATTTCCATCGGCGCTCAGTCTCCGCGCGCCGGAAAAAGGGATGAGAGGTGCGCCGTCGCCTGGCTCAGAGCCCCGCCTCCGTCAGCTTGGTGCGCAGCAGCTCCCATGTGGCGGTGTTCTCCACCACATTGCCATTAAGGATGAAGGTGGGCGTTCCGGTGATGTCGAACTGTTTGGCGCCGTCTTGCGCCTTGGCGACGAGGCCGTCCGCCATTTTGGTGTCGGCCAGGCACTGCTTTGCCTTGTCCTCGGATATGCCGCGCTGCTTCACGAAATCGATGAGGCCGGTCGGCCCGGCGAGGGTGACGAAGCGCTGGTTCGCGGGCTGCTTGATCACGCTTTCCATGAACGCCTTGTCGAGCGCCTGCATCTTGGTGAAGAACGCCTCCTGATTGGCGAACAGCTGCTCGGTCATCGGAAAGAACGGCTCAGCCCCGCGGCATTTCGCGAGCAGTGCTAATATCAGGTCGTAGGGATCGCGCAGGAACGCACGAAATTCATAGCTCAGCTTGCCCGTATCGACCATCTTGCGCAGCGGCCCGGCGGCTTCGGTGCAGTAAGAGAAATTTGCGACCTTGTTTTTA
>CAZLTO010000175.1:0-3767 GCA_964562475.1 uncultured Sphingobium sp.
AACAGACGGTAAAATCGACGAGACTCGGCGAGTAGCTCATTGCGGGAGCCTTGTTCCATAACATGGGAAGCACCAAGCCTTTGAACGAGATGCCAGTAGGCAAGCATCCCAAGGCCATGTGCGACGCTTGCAGGATCATTTCTGTCATGGTCGGGAAAGCTGTGCTTGAAACGGCGCAGAAAAAACGCACCATCTACCAGAATTGCTGTAGCCATCGTTACTACCAAAAAGTTGTCCCCGGGAGCGGCCTTGAGATGATGTCTGCTCTTGCGAGCGCCTCAAGACGGCATGCCGGGGACGTGATAGCTTCCATATAGCGATATTGTAGAAAAAGTCAATCTGCTCTCCCACTCGTTACAACTGAAACGCGAAGAACAGCGCCGTCGTGAGCGCCATCACCGCCGTCGCCGCCCAGCCCATGATGCTCTCTCTCCTTCCGAGCGTCAGGCGGCCCATCGCGCGGGGGTTGCGGACGATCAGCATCATCACCGCCATCAGCGGCACGGCGAGCACGCCGTTCACCACCGCCGCCCAATAGAGCGCCTTCACTGGATCGATGCCGATCATATTGAGAGACGCCCCGGCCAGTGTCGTGACAACGATCGTCCCGTAAAACAGCCTGGCAGAGAGCGGCTTGGCGTCAAGGCTGCCCGCATATCCTGCCATCTCGGTTACCGCATAGGCCGCCGAGCCTGCCAGCACCGGCACCGCGAGCAGCCCGGTGCCGATGATGCCCAAAGCGAACAGCGCAAACGCCATGTCCCCGGCGATGGGGCGCAACGCTTCCGCCGCCTGGGCCGATGTCTCGATGTCGCGAATGCCGTGGGCATGAAGCGTCGCCGACGTCGCATAGACGATCGCAAGCGAGACGAGCGTGCTGAACGCCATGCCGGTCAGCGTGTCGATGCGGATGCGCTTGAGTTCCGGTCCGGCCTCCTTGGGCGTGATGCACAAGGGTTTGGCATGGTGGCGATGCTGCTCCTCTATTTCCTGACCCGCCTGCCAGAAGAAGAGATAGGGGCTGATCGTCGTGCCGAGGATGGCGACCAGAGCCGTCATATAGGCCGCGTTCCATTCGACAACCGGCACCACCAGCGATGTCAGGGCTTCCCGCCACGGCACCTGCGCGACCATCACCACCGCGATATAGGTGAACAGCGACAGCGTGGTCCATTTGAGGATAGAGGCGTAACGCGGATAGCTGAGCCAGACCTCCATCACCACGCAGGCGATGCCGAACAGCAGCGTGTATAACCCCGCATTGCCGCCGATGAGCAGTTGCAGCGCCGCCCCCATGGCGGAGAGATCGGCGCCGAGGTTGACGATATTGGCGACAAGCAGCAGGCCGACGACCCCGTGCAGGATCGCGCGCGGATAATGGCGGCGCAGGTTGCGGGCGATGCCAGCGCCCGTCACCCGCCCGATCTCCGCGGCGACCATCTGGATCGCAACCATCAGGCGGAAGCTTAGCACGAAGGTCCAGGAAAGGCTGTAGCCGAATTGCGCGCCGACCTGGCTATGGGTGCCGATACCGGAGGGGTCGTCGTCCGCCGCGCCGGTGACAAGGCCGGGGCCGAGAACGCCGAGGAGCCTTTTGATGCGGCCCGGCTGGCTTTCGTCGCTAGCGGGCTCCTGCGCCATCAGATGTTCGCGCAGCCCAGCGCAGCGGCGTCCATCGCGGTGGCCGCGCCCTTCAGCTCATAGAGATCCGAGAAGGCGCCGCCACCGGAGCCTGTGCTCTCAACGCTCATCGTAGCGCTCGAACGCATCGCGGCGACGATGGCGGCATCCATGCGGGCGTCCTGCGCCCACGCATCCGCCTTGCCGGAGACCAGCGCGAATCGCCGTTCGCCGATGCTCAAGTAGACCTTGGCGCCTGGGCCTGTCTGGCGGCTCAGCCGGATATGGATCTGCCCGCGCGTGCGTTGCCTCGGCCATGTGCCGACGGAGGCGAAGGCGCGCCAGTCCGCTTTGCCCGCGCTCATCCGGCTCGGCTCGGCAATCGCGTAGCAGCGCGGCGTGGCGGGATCGCGGAACGCGCCCCAGCCGCCAAACACGCCGAGCGAATCGCGCGCCTCGACGGATGCGACCGTCATCCCCGCAAGCCATATCCCGATCACCACGCGCTTCATGGCGTGATGCAAAGCGCATGGCAGGGGCATTTGCAAGTTGTTCCATGAAAATATCCAAGAAGATGTGCCGCTCCCGCTTGCGATGCGTGGCATAGTCGGTAATGAAGGTTACCCACGATCAGGGTAAAGCGGGGCGACCCGCCAAGGGTTCAGAGAAGAAGAGCGGGAACAGGGAATGAAGGCTACCATCGAACGTGCAACGCTGCTCAAGAGCTTGAGCCACGTCCAGTCGGTGGTCGAGCGCCGCAATACCATCCCGATCCTCTCCAATGTGCTGATCGAGGCCGCCGCAGATGGCACGATTCGCCTGATGGCGACCGACCTCGATCTCCAGGTGGTCGATCAGGTGCAGGCGCAAGTCGAGGTTTCGGGTTCCACCACAATTTCCGCGCACACCCTGTTCGATATTGCCCGTAAGCTGCCCGAAGGCAGCCAGGTCTCGCTGGACGCGGCGGACGGCAAGATGCTCATTCAGGCAGGGCGGGCGAAGTTCAACCTCTCGACCCTGCCGCGCGACGATTTCCCGGTGATCGCCGAGGGCGACCTGCCGACCCAGTTCGAGTTGCCCGCGGAGACGCTGAAGCAGATCATCGACAAGACCCGCTTCGCGATCTCGACTGAAGAAACGCGCTATTATCTCAACGGCATCTTCTTCCACGTCTCGGAAGACCCGCAGCCGGTGCTGAAGGCCGCCGCGACCGACGGCCATCGCCTCGCGCGCGTAACCGTGCCGCGCCCGGGTGGCGCGGAAGGCATGCCGGACATCATCGTGCCGAGGAAGTGCATTGGCGAGTTGCGCAAGCTGCTCGACGAGGTGGACGGCAGCGTCGAAATCTCGCTCTCGGCGAGCAAGATCCGTTTCGGCATCGGCAATGCGATCCTGACGTCGAAGTTGATCGACGGCACCTTCCCGGATTACAGCCGTGTGATCCCGACCGCGAACGACAAGCTGCTGCGCATCGATCCGCGCAGCTTCGAGGAAGGCGTGGACCGCGTCGCCACCATTGCGACCGAGAAGACCCGCGCGGTGAAAATGGCGCTGGACCGGGACAAGATCACCCTCTCCGTCACCAGCCCCGAGAACGGCACAGCGGCGGAAGAAGTGCCCGGCGATTATAATGCCGACGGGTTCGAAATCGGCTTCAACGCGCGTTATTTGTTGGACATTTTACAGCAGGTGGAAGGCGATGTGGTGGAGCTGCACCTCGCCGATCAGGCCGCGCCGACCCTCATCCGCGAGAACGACCGCAGCCCTGCGCTCTATGTTCTCATGCCGATGCGGGTCTAGCGCTTCAACCGTATCTCGAACAGCTTCGGCCAGTATTTACCGGTGACGAACAGCCGATCGTTCTTCGCGTCATAGGCGATGCCGTTGGGCACCGCGTCATAGTTCGTCAGCTTCAGGCTGCGCGTGAGGCGGCCGATGTCGATCATGTCGATCACCGTGCCGGTTGTGGGGTCGATCCGCGCGATCTTGTCGGTCATCCAGATATTGGCGAGAATTTCGCCCTTTACCACTTCGAGCTCGTTGAGCATCGGCACCGGCTTGCCCCGATAGGTCACGCGCAGCCGCCCCGTTTCCGCCAGCGTGCCGGGATCAAGAAAGCGCAGCTCCGCGCTACCGTCGCTCATGAT
>CAZLTO010000176.1:0-2875 GCA_964562475.1 uncultured Sphingobium sp.
CGGAGGAGGGACTCGAACCCCCGACACGCGGATTATGATTCCGCTGCTCTAACCGGCTGAGCTACTCCGCCACACACCCTGCGCAAGCCTGACAGAAGCCGACAGCGCACTATATCCGACGACAGCTTCGTCGGAGAGTGGGCGCGCTATACGTGCGCTTTCACCCACGGTCAACCACACATTCTGCACAAGTTCGGGCGGCGGGGCTTGATTTTTTTGATCAAAACGCGCCAAGCGGAATCAACCAACAGATAAGCAGGGGATTTGGAAATATGGCGTCTTATGACGTTCTGATCGTGGGGGCAGGGCATGGCGGGGCGCAGGCTGCGCTGCTACTGCGTCAGGCAGGCTTTGAGGGCAGCATCGCCATGCTCGGCGACGAGAAGGAGCCGCCTTATGAGCGTCCGCCTCTCTCCAAGGAATATATGTCGGGCGAGAAGCCTTTCGAGCGTATCCTGATCCGCCCGGTTCAGTTCTGGGCAGACCGAAATATCGAAATGCTGCTCGGCAAACGCGTAAAGTCGGTCGATCCCGCCGCCAAGACCATTACCACCACCAGCGACGAGACGATTGGCTATGGCCAGATGATCTGGGCGACGGGTGGCAGCCCTCGCCCCCTCACATGCCCAGGCGCAGATGCGGACGGCATTTTCTATATTCGCCGTCGCGACGATGTTGACGCCGTGATGGCGCGCCTGCCCAGTGTGAAGCATGTTGCGGTAATCGGCGGCGGCTATATCGGTCTCGAAGCCGCCGCGGTGCTGACCAAGCTCGGCAAGAGCGTGACCCTGCTCGAAGCGCTGCCGCGCGTGCTGGCGCGCGTCGCCGGAGAGGAGCTGTCGCGCTTCTATGAGGCAGAGCATCGCGGCCACGGTGTCGATCTGCGCACCGGCGCGATGGTCGAGAGCATCGAGGCCGAAGGCGGCAAGGCCAAGGCGGTCGTCCTGACCGACAATACGCGGATCGAAGCCGATCTCATCATTGTCGGCATCGGCATCATACCGGAAACCGGCCCGCTGATCGCCGCAGGTGCGAGCGGTGGGAATGGCGTCGATGTAGACGCCTATTGCCGCACCAGCCTGCCCGATATCTATGCGATTGGTGACTGCGCGGCCCACGCCAACCGCCATGCGCGCGGCGCACAGATTCGCCTCGAATCGGTCCAGAACGCCAATGATCAGGCCAAGGTCGCGGTTCAGCATATCTTGGGTGAACCGGTGGAATATGACGCCATTCCCTGGTTCTGGTCCAACCAGTATGATCTGCGCTTGCAGACAGTCGGCCTCTCCACCGGCCATGACCAGACGATATTGCGCGGCGACTCGGCGAGCCGCAGCTTCTCCGTGCTCTATCTGCTTGGCGGCAAGCTCATCGCTATCGACGCTGTGAACATGGTCAAGGACTATGTGCAGGGCAAGGCGCACATCCTCTCCGGCGCTTTGCTCGATCAGGCCCAGCTTGCTGATGCGACCAGGCCGCTCAAGGAAGTAGGACTGGCCTAAAAGCGGCTTGAGTCTGTGTGGGTGCGGCGTAACAAGCGCCGCGCATCACCCTGCCGACTTCACGATCTCCGCCCACTCCGCCTCGTCGATGACGCGGATACCGAGTTCGGTAGCTTTCTTGAGCTTCGATCCCGCACCCGGACCAGCAACTACGAGATTGGTCGCGGCACTGACCGATCCCGCCGCGCGCGCGCCGAGCCGCTCCGCCTGCGCCTTCGCCTCGTCGCGGCTCATGGTTTCGAGCTTGCCGGTGAACACGATGGTCTGACCGGAAACGGGGCTTTGCAGCGTTTCGACGATATAGGGCGGCGGAGAGGCTTCGCTCAACAGGTCGTCCCATACCGCCTTGTTATGCTCTTCGTGGAAGAAGTCGGCCAGCGCTTCGGCCACTGCGGGGCCGACGCCCTCGATGCCGGTTAACTCAGCGCGGGCAGCCTCGTCGGCCCTCGCCCGCTCGGCTATGTCGCGCAGGCGCGGCAGCGTCTCGAAACGCTTGCACAAATCCCGCGCCGTAACCGCGCCGATATGGCGGATGCCGAGGCCGAACAGCAGGCGGGCGACATCAGGCGCACGCTTGGCCTCGATGGCGGCGAGCAGGTTATCGACCGATTTTTGCTTCCAGCCCTCGCGCCCCAGCAGTTCCGCCTTGTGCCGGTGGAGGCGGAAAATGTCCGGCGGGCCATGGTCCAGCCAGCCGAGCGCGAAAAACTCCTGAATGGATTTCTCGCCCAGCCCCTCGATGTCGAGCGCGCCGCGCGACACGAAATGCTTCAGCCGCTCGATCCGCTGCGCCGGGCAGATGAGGCCGCCGGTGCAGCGCACATCGACCTCGCCCTGCTCTGCCACAGCCTCTGACCCGCACACCGGGCAATGGTCAGGGAAGGCGTATGCACCACGCGCCTCTTCCCGCGTCAGATTCTCGACGATCTGCGGAATCACGTCGCCCGCGCGCTGGACCACCACGCGGTCGCCGACACGAACCCCCAGCCGGGCGATCTCGTCGCGGTTATGCAGCGTGACATTGGAAACGACCACGCCGCCCACCGTCACCGGGGTCAAACGCCCCACAGGGGTCAGCTTGCCCGTCCGCCCGACCTGAATATCTATCGCTTCGAGCGTCGTCTGCGCCTTCTCGGCAGGAAATTTGTGCGCGATCGCCCAGCGCGGTGCCTTCGCCACAAAGCCCAGACGCTCCTGCCAAACGAGCCGGTCGACCTTATAGACCAACCCGTCGATGTCATAGGGGCGGTCCGCCCGCCCCCGCCCGAACAGCCGGTATTGCGCGAACACCCCCCCCCCCCCTTCAAAGCCCCCCAAATGGGCCGAACAGGGGGAAGCACCGCTTTTTGACCCCCGCCACCCCCCAAACCCGC
>CAZLTO010000176.1:2885-3766 GCA_964562475.1 uncultured Sphingobium sp.
GGTTGGGTTGAGGTATGGCAACCCGGGGGCTGGGGGGGATGGGCGGGGACGGGGAATCCCCAGTTTTTGATCGCCTGCATCACCGCATACTGCGTTTCGCCGGGCAGCGCGCTCGCAACGCCCCAGCCATGCGCGAGGAAGCGCAAGGGCCGCGCGGACGTGATGCTGGCATCTTTCTGCCTGAGCGACCCGGCGGCGGCATTGCGCGGATTGGCGAAGATCTTTTCCCCCGCCGCCGCTTGCCGCGCATTCAATGCAGCAAAATCGGCCTTCGCCATATAGACCTCACCGCGCACCTCGAAGATGTCCGGCGCGCCTGCGGGCAGCTGTTGCGGAATGTCGGAGATGGTGCGGACATTGGCGGTGACGTCCTCGCCCACCTGCCCGTCGCCGCGCGTCGCCGCGCGGACCAGCCGCCTGCCCTCATAACGGATCGAGAGCGACAGCCCATCGATCTTGTCCTCTGCGGTCATGGCGACAGGCACATCTTCGGACAGCGCGAGATAGCGCCGGATGCGCGCGACGAACTCCGCCACATCCTCGTCGGCAAAGGCGTTGTCGAGGCTCATCATACGCTTCTCATGCGCGACCTTGGCGAGCGGCGAGCTTTCCACTGGCGCCCCGACCTGCGCATTGGGGCTGTCCGCGCGAATGAGGTGCGGAAAGGCGGCCTCCAGTGCGTTGTTCTCGCGCACCAGCGCATCATAGTCGGCGTCACTGATCTCAGGCGCGTCATTGGCGTGATAAAGCTTGTTGTGCTTGGCGATCTCTTTCGCCAGCCGCATCAGGCGATTGGCAGCGTCCGCTTCGGAAAGAGTGGTGAGGTCGGTCATCACACCCCCTCCAACAGCCTGTCCGCCTGCGCGCGGGCTTCGGGGGTG
>CAZLTO010000177.1:0-3764 GCA_964562475.1 uncultured Sphingobium sp.
GAAGCCGAGCTGGATCGCCGGCTGCGTGACCGGGAACGCGCCGGAGATGACCGCCTGTGAGGCGATGATCGCCGCCAGCGTAGCGATGCCGATGAGCGGCAGCTGAAAATGAACGGGCGCGAGATTGTAGAACGGGCTTTCCAGCGCCGCATAGCCCTCGCGGGTGAGTAGCGCGCCCTGGCCCATATAATTCAGCATCAGCGCGGGCAGCACGAAAACCAGCCATGAAACGCGGATCGGGTTGCGACCAAAATGCCCCATATCGGCATAGAGCGCCTCAGCGCCGGTCACCGCCAGCACCACCGAACCGAGCGCAAGGAAGGCAGGCAACGGATCGGTGACGAAGAACATCACCGCCCAATAAGGATTGAGCGCAATCAGGATATGCGGCGAGGCGATGATGCTGATAATGCCCAGAGTGGCAATCACGAGGAAATAGACCAGCATGATCGGGCCAAACAGCGTCGCGACCTTGCTGGTCCCGCCGCTCTGGATCGCGAAAAGGGCGACCAGAATCGTGACCGCTGCGGGCAGGATCAGGGGCGCCAGGCCGGGGTTATAGACCGCCAGACCCTCAACGGCCGAGAGCACAGACACCGCCGGGGTAATCATCGAATCGCCATAAAACAGCGCAGTCGCGAACACGCCCATCAGGATGATACCCGAGGTCCAGCGGCGTCCTTCGGTGTTGCGGTTAATCAAGGCAAGCAGCGCGAGGCTGCCGCCCTCGCCCTTGTTGTCGGCGCGCATGATGATCGTGACATATTTCAGCGTCACCACCATCATCATCGACCAGAACATCAGGCTGATGACGCCGAGAATATGATCGAGATCGAGCGCAAGCGGGTGATGCCCGGCGAAGGTCTCTCGAAAAGCGTAAAGCGGGCTGGTGCCAATGTCGCCAAAGACGATGCCGATCGCGCCTACCGCGAGGCGCAGCATGCCTTCACTATACGCATGCTCGCCATGCTGCTCGCTGGAATGTGCCTCAGTCGCCACTGATCCTGCGGCTGTGCTGTCTTCAGCCATTGATATAGGCCATCATCACACTCTAGGACTCCGGGCGACCGATCGCGGCGCGTTAGCACAGCCCATGTGGCGGCGCAACAAAGCGTCTGAGCCGGTCATGGCTACTGGCCCGACTGTCCTGCAAGGATATGATCCAGCCGGGCGATATTGGCTTCCAGATCGGCATGGAGCGGCGAATCTTTCGGCACACGGGCATAGAGCGCGGTCCAGAGCCTGCGCGCGCCGTCATATTGCCCGGATTGTGCCAGCGCGAGGCCGTAAAAATAGGGCGCAGCCATATTATCGGGCGCGATCCGCATTGCCTGCTCATAGCTATAGGCGGCGGAGGGAGAGACCGCCCCCCCCGCCTTGGTAATCAACATATTGCCGAGCGCGACCCAGAGGTTTGCATTGTCCGGATGCGCTTTCAAGCCCGACACCAGCGCGTTGGAGGCGTTTTCATAATCCCCTTGCCGCGCGAGGCCATCGGACATGGTGATCCACGGCCCGGTTTTGCTATCCGGCCCGGAAAAGGCATTGCGCAGATTGGCGAGACCATCGTCGAATTTGGGCGCGCTCTCCGTCGGCGTGCGCGGATCGCCCATGAGCGAGGGGCTACCCTGCCATGCATAGCCCGCCGCGCCGAGCAGCAGCGCCGCGCCTGCCAGTTCCCACACCATGCGCGGCATGCGCGCGAGAATGAGGCCGGTTCCGGTGAGCGCCGTCAGCAGCGCGAAGATCGCCCAGCCCATCAGCGCACCTCCTGCCGCTTGCGCCGCCTGATGCGCCCGAGCACCAGCGCGCCGCCACCAGCAGCAACACGATCGGCGCGGCCCAGAGCGGCCACAGGATCGGCTCCGCTGTCGGCTCATAGCTGATCCAGTCGCCATAGCGCTCGATCAGCCATGCGCGGATATGCTCCGGCTCCTCCCCTGCCGCGATGCGTTCGCGGATTTCGGAGCGCAAGTCCGCCGCCATGCTGGCGTTGCTGTCCGCGATCGACTGGCTCTGGCAGGTGAGGCAGCGGATGGTGAGCATGAAATCATGCGCCTTCTTCTCCAGCGCAGGGTCTGCGAGCTGGCGGTCGGCATAAGGCGCGGGCGGCAGCGCGGTCTGCGCAAGCGCTGGCGCGGAAAGCAAGCCCGCGAGCAAGAGCAGCAGCACCCTCATTGCGCGGCCTTCCAGCGGGCGAGAATATCCGCCACATCGTCGGCGCGGATGTCGCCGATATGCTGGTGGACGATCCGCCCATCGCCGTCGATGAGGAAAGTCTCCGGCACGCCGGAGCTGCCGAGCGCGAGTTGCACCGACGAGCGCGCATCGAGGCCGATATGATCATAGGGGTTGCCGTAGCGCGCGAGGAAGCGGTCCACATCTTCGCGCGCATCGCGGATCGCGATGCCGTCGATGGGTACGCCCGCCTGCCGGAGCGCCATCAGTTGCGGCGATTCGGCGGCGCAGGGCACGCACCAGCTCGCAAAGATGTTGAGCAGGCGCGGCTTGTCTTTTGCAAACTCCGCACTGGTGAGCGCCGGGCGATCCGACGCGGCCTGCGGCAGCGCGAAGGCGGGCAAAGGCTTGCCGACCATCTTCGATTCAATCACCCGCCCCTCGGGCCGCAACAGCCCGCCAAGGAACAGCGCTGCCAGCGCCATGAACAGGCCGAGCGGTAGCCAGGTCAGCCAGCGGCCCTTCATGCCCACTCTCCCGCGCCCAGCTTGCGGAGCTTCAGCAGCCAGCCGCGCCGCTCGCGGCCGATAATGGTGAGCACGCCGCCAGCCGCGATCATGAACCCGCCGAGCCAGATCAATGTCACGAACGGCTTCCACCAGATGCGCATCTGCCAGCGGCCATCATCCAGCCGGTCGCCCAGCACAACATAGAGCTGGCCGTCCCAGCGGGTGAGAATCGCGGATTCGGTGGTATTGGTGGGCGGCTCGGAGAAGAAGCGGCTCTGCGGATGGAGGGTTCTCTCCGCGCCGCCACGGCTCACCTCTATGTCCGCCTGCATCGCCACCCAGTTCGGCCCGGCGAGCGGCATCACCTTGTCGAAGCGGATCGTCCAGCCCGCGCTCTCGACGCTGTCGCCCTGCTGCATCGCGACCAGCTTTTCCACGGAAAAGGCGCTTTCTGACGCCATGCCGCCCAGCGACACCGCGCAGCCCAGATGCGCCAGCACCATGCCATAGGTGAAGAGTGGCGTGCGGCGAAGGTTGCGCTTGGTGAGCGGGATGAGACTACCGAGCGCCACGCCGAGCGCCACCACCAGGCCAAGGAACGGCAGCACGCCGATCTTGACCCATGCCGCAACGCCAAGCGCTGCGGCAACGGCAATCATCAGCCCGGCGGGCCAGAGCAGCCGCCCGCCAACAACGCCCGGCTTATCACGCCGCCAGCGCGTCAGCGGCCCGGCGACCATCGCCAGCATCAGCATGAGCGCGATCGGCCCCGCAACCGCGTTGAAATAGGGCGGCCCGACCGAGACCTTGTGCCCGAACGCCTCGGTCATCAGCGGATAGAGCGTGCCGACCAGCACCACGCCGAGGATCACGGTCAGGAGCAGGTTGTTGACCACGAGCAGCGTTTCGCGGCTCATCGCCTCGAACTGCCGCCCTTCGCGCACAGTGCCCACGCGCAGCCCGAAAAGGGCAAGCGCTCCGCCGATATAGATCGCCAACAGCGCGAGTATGAAGCTGCCGCGCTGCGGGTCCACCGCAAAGGCGTGCACGCTGGTCAAGATGCCCGACCGCACGAGG
>CAZLTO010000178.1:0-3718 GCA_964562475.1 uncultured Sphingobium sp.
GCGAAACGGGGGTTGCGCCTGTCCCGATAATCCCAACCCCCTTGTGGGCGGGACCCGTCATTTGGCCGGCCTCACCGCCACCCGTAGAATGGTAATCCCAGCGCGAGGTATGGAACGACTTACCCTTGAATGTCTCGATGCCCGGGATGCCGGGCAACTTAGCGCGATTTAGAGGTCCGCTGCCCAGACAGACGAACCGCGCATGGATCGTATCGCCCCGGTCGGTCCGAACGATCCAGCGCGCGCGCTCTTCGCTCCAACGGATTTCGGTTACACCTGTCTGAAAGCACGTCTTTTCGTATAGATTGAACGCGCGCCCCATTTTCTTGGCGTGCTCGAAAATTTCCGAAGCACGGATGTATTTTTCAGTCGGCATGCCTCCGACTTCCTCGAGCAGCGGAAGATAGATATAGGACTCGACATCACACCGGCAACCTGGATATCGATTCCAGTACCAGGTCCCGCCAAAGTCGCCGGCCTTTTCGATGATGCGGAAGTCGTTGATGCCGGCTTTCTGCAGCGCGGCTGCGGTCAGGAGGCCTGTGAAACCGGCGCCGAGCACCATGACATCCACATCTTCAATAATCGGCGCGCGGCTGAATCCGGGTTCAACGTATGGGTCTTCATTATATTGGGGATTCGACTCATCAATAGCAATATATTGATTGTTTCCGTCTCCACGAAGACGCTTATCTCGTTCTTCAAGATATTTTTTGTGCAAAAGATCATGATCATTTTCTAGTACGTCGTCGCTATTCATCATCCATTCTCCAATAGTGTCTCTATCGAGACGATATATCTCCCGATCACTATATTTTTCTTTGATCGAAACGCCTCCCAACCAGCGCAGAGGCGATGTTGATTTTTTGAATGTCCACGGAGCCGCCCGCGAGGCTCCAGCCCCAGGCATCGCGCAAACGGCGTTCCATGGGGAAGGATGTTGAATAGCCGTAGGCCCCCATCAATTGCATGGCGCTTCCGACGACCTCGACTGCGCTTTCGTTTGAAAAGCACTTTGCCAACGATGAATCCATGACGGATGGGAAGCCATTTGGGGCATTGGCTGCCGCCCGGTGACAAAGCTGGCGGGACGCCTCAACCTTCATGGTCATGTCGGCTAGCTTGAGTTGCACGGCCTGAAATTCAACAAGGGGGCGGTCAAATTGCCTTCGCTCTTGTACATATTGGACCACATCTTCCAGGGCACCCGACGCCTGCGCCAGCGTGATGGCGGCGTTTCCGCACCGCTGCAGCCCAAAGGCTCCCATGAGGAGATTAAAGCCCCCTGCCGGAACGATGACATTTTCCAGCGGGAGCGCGACATCCTCAAAAATTAGTTCGGCGTGAGGGATGCCGCGAAGGCCCATGAAGCTGCCTCTTGGGCCGACAGTCAGCCCGGGGGCGTCTTTGTCAACATAGACAGCGCCAATTCCCTTTGCGCCAAGATCGTCCGAAAGGCGGCAATAAACAACATAGCCGTCGGCATGCCCAGCGCCCGAACACCATCTCTTGCGTCCGTTGATGACAATCCTGTCGCCTTTCTGGCGACCACGCGTGCTAAGGTCTGTCAGCGCCGAGCCCGCATCGGTTTCGGACATTGCGATCGCAACAAGAATTTCACCTGCGCAGACCCCAGGGACGACCCTGTTGCGTAATGCTTCCGACCCATGATGCTCGATTGCGCGCACGGCCCCGACGCAAGATTCGAAGACGGGAAGCGCCACAGCCGAAGAGATCTTGGCGAACTCCTCGATGGCAATCATTGCCTCGACGTTTCCAAGGCCTCGACCGCCATATTTCGTTGGAATATTGATGCCGAGGAACCCTTCTTCGGCGAATTTGGTGACAAGCGCGTGGGAAAGCGGCATGTCCTGCGCTTCCAATTGGGCAGCCACCGCAGGCAATTGCGTTGTTGCAAATTCCCGGGCAGTTTCCCGCATCAAAGCCTGACTATTCGAGAACGTGAAATCCATTTTTATATACACTCACCCGGAACAGCCGCGAGCCAAGGTACCCAGCTCAGCAAAGCATGTAAGGCGAAACATTAACGGACGGAGAGAGCCTTAGCGACCCGCCTGAGTAGCATTTCACGAATGTGAAATGTGCGTCTTCCGGCAGATGGGGGCAGTAGTCTCGTCTCCTTCCGTCGCGGCGGCTGTCTCGAGAACTCCCGGATTTTCACGCGAAGAGCACGGCTGATGTTGTGAAGAACGGCGATCACGTCCATCCTCGGCGATGTGCTTCGTTGAGATCCGCGGGCGTGTCGAGATCGAGGGCGAGACCGGGATGATCGCGGATAATTGCGGCACCTTGCGCTGCGGCGAGATGCCGGGCGAAGCTTCCTGTGCCGAACGCAAAGGCGAACGGTCGGGCATCGCGCAGGGCGATCGCGTTCGTACCCTGGCCATGCCGGTCGGGCGCGATGGCAACGCCTTGCGCCTCGGCGCCGGCGAGGAGCATGTGAACGTCGCCGGCAGTCAACAGAGGCAGGTCGCCGCTAATGACCAGCAGCGGCGCACAAGCTAGCGCCACCCGTACCCGATCCAACTCAGCATTGAGCCCCGCGCCATGGTCCGGCTCCCAGACCGCATCTGCCCAAGGGACCGGCGACAACACCCGCGCTGGAATGCCTGCCTCATCCAATGCGGAGAGGACCCGCGCTGCCATACGGTCGCTGAGCGTTTGACGCTCCTGCGGTGACAGGCAGGGAGCAAGACGCGACTTTCTCTGTGCGCGCAGTTTCAGCGGAACGATGGCAGTCCAGATCATCGCGCCGCGATCGACCTCGCCAACACCAGCGCCATCTCTGCGACGCGGACCTTGTCTTGTTCATCGCGCATCATCGTGTCCGTATGCGCGAGTTCGACACTCTCCGGGGCGTCGTCGCCGCTATGGATGACCAGGCCATCGATCAGGCCGTGATAGTGAGCGGCAATGCTGGCATTGCTCACCTCCTGACCCAGCTCGCGCATGAGTTTTGCGGTCGGCCCCTTGACGGACGCGCCACCGATGATCGGCGAGACCGCCACGACCGGCGCGTGCGCTTCGCCCAATGCCGCGCGAAGGCCGGGAACGGCAAGCAGCGGATCGATGCTCAGGAACGGATTGGACGGGGCGATCAGGATAGCATCGGCCGCGTGGATTGCCTCGATCACACCGGATGCCGGACGCGCGGTCCCCGCCCCCTCGAACCGGACTGACTGCACCGCAGGCTCGCAGCGGCGCTCGACAAAATAGCGCTGGAAGGCGAGCGGGCCTTCCCCGGTCTGGACGACAGTCGCCACCGGATCGTCGCTCATTGGCAAAATTGCCGCGCCTATCCCCCAGGCCCGCGCAAAATCCGCTATGATCGCGGACAATGGCTCGCCCGCCGCGCGCCGCGCCGTCCGCAGGACATGTAGCGCAAGATCGCCATCGCCGAGCGCGAACCAGTCTTCGCCGCCGAGCGAGAGCAGTGCCGCCAGGAAGCTCCAGGTCTCGTCCTCGCGGCCCCAGCCCTGCGCGGCATTGGCCTTGCCGGCGAGGGTGTAGAGCAATGTGTCGATATCGGGCGATATGGCGAGGCCGAGATGGGTGAAGTCGTCGCCGGTATTGACGATCGCCGTCACCTCGCCGGCGGGTAGGATGTGAACCAGGCCGAGCACCAGCTTGGCGCCGCCGACACCGCCGGTCAGCACCACTATGCTCACTGGAACAGATCCTCGGCGAGCGGGCGGAC
>CAZLTO010000179.1:0-3718 GCA_964562475.1 uncultured Sphingobium sp.
CGGCACATCGCAACGGATCAGCGGCGCGTTCATGATGCTGTTGAGCATATCCTGCGCGCTGCCGTTCGTCGCCGGGGCGGTGCAGGCGGTCAGCCCTTCCCACCAGCGATATTCGACCCCGGCATGAAACACGCCGATCCCGCCGCTTGACCCTATCGCCAGCGCGGCGAGCAGAACGAATAGCCACGCGATCTTCGGCCGCCGTTTGAGCGCATAGGCGTCCAGCGCAAAGAAGATCGCCACCAGATGCGGCCAGCGTTGCCAAATGCACATCTCGCACGGGAACAGCCCGCCGACATATTGCGAGAGCAGCGCACCGCCCAGCAGCAGCACGGGCGTCAGCAACGCGATGAGGCGGGCAAGGGAGAGGCGATCGATGGCGGTCATCATATATGCATAGACCTATAGCGGCGCGGCGTCATCCCTGCCTTGTGCTGGATCAAAACCGAACCGGGCATGAACATTGTTTCGGTGGAGCGTTTTACCTGGCCGCGGCCTTCTTCAGCGCTTCGGTTGCGGCGATCGCGCCGCCCTTCGCCGGGGGTTTGCCCAGCCGCGCAATGGTTTGCAGCGCATAGGAAAGCTGGAAGTCGGTGATGCCCTTGGCTTTCAGCTGCTCCGCCGTCATGGCAAAGCGCGGATCGGGCTTGGTGTCTTCCTCCAGCGCCGGGTCCGATGCCTTCGCCTCGTTCAGGAGGTGGCGCCGCAGATCCGATTCGCGCACCGGCTGGCGCAGCTTGTAATCGGGGTCCGAGAGCTGCGGCACGCGCACGTCCGGCTTGATGCCGCCTTCCTGGATCGAGCGGCCTGACGGGGTGTAATAGCGCGAGGTGGTGAGCTTGATGCCGGTCGACTCGCTGATCGGGATCACGGTCTGCACGCTGCCCTTGCCGAAGCTGCGCTCGCCCATGACCAGCGCGCGGTGGTGATCCTGCAACGCGCCCGCGACGATTTCCGAAGCGGAGGCCGAGCCGCCGTCGATCAGCACGATCACCGGCGCGCCGCCGGTGTCGTCCAGCCGGTCGGCATAATAACGGTGGATGTCGCTCTTCTGGCGACCGCGATCCGAGACGACTTCGCCGCCGTCGAGGAACGCGCCGGAGACGCTGACCGCCTCGCCCAATATGCCGCCGGGGTTGGAGCGCAGATCGAGGATATAGCCGGTCGGCTTATGCCCCAGCGCCCTGGTGATGCTGCGCACCGCATCCTTTACGTCCGCGCCGGTGTTGGCGGAAAATTCGTTGATGTTGATGATGCCGACATTGTCCTTCACTTCCCATTTGACGGGCTTGAGGTCGATCTTCTCGCGCACGAGGTCGACATCGAACGGCTTGTCGCGCCCCGGACGGACGATAGTGAGCTTGATCGGCGTCCCCGCCGGGCCGCGCATCTTCGCCACCGCTTCGTCGAGCGTCACGTCATAGATCAGCTGCCCGTCGATATGGGTGATATAGTCGCCGGACTTCAAGCCCGCGCGATAGCCCGGTGTATCCTCGATCGGAGCTATGATCTTGACCGCTCCGTCGTCCAGCGTGACCGAAAGCCCGAGGCCGCCATAAGACCCTTCGAGCTTGATCGAGAGATTCTGATATTCGCTCTCGTCGAGATAGTTGGAATGCGGGTCGAGGCTCGAAAGCATGCCGGAAATGGCGCCGCGAATGAGCTTTTCGTCGTCGACCTTGTCGACATAGTCCGAGCGCACCTTCTGAAACACGTCCATGAACTCGCCGATCGCGGCATAGTTGGTGCTGTCGGCCTCGGCGAGTGCGGCGGTGGTGGCGGGAACGAGGGCCAGAGCCGAAAGGGCGATGGCATTACGAACGAAATAGGCTGTCATCTTATGCTGTGTTCCAGAGGGGATTGGCGCGGTTATAGGGGCATGGGAGCCAGCCGCAAAGCGTTGTTTTAAGGTGCGGGCTGGCGAACTCAGGCGCCGGCTCCCGTCATCGCGACGATGTCGACCGGGCGGCCTTGCCGCCTCAGCTCCACGGTGACGGTCGGGTTGGCGGTCATTGCCGCCGCGCCGAGCGGCTCGCCTTGCGACACCGGCTCGCCCACCCGCGCGGATATGCGCGCGAGATCGGTGACGAGGCTCGCCCAGCCGCCGCCATGATCGATGATGACGATCTGGCCGAAGCCCTTATACGGCCCGGCGAAGGCGATGCGGCCATCGGCGGGCGCGATCACCTGCGCGCCCGGCTGGGTGGAGATGGTGAGGCCGCGCGCGCGGACGCCGCTTGGCCCAACCTCGCCCATGCCGGTTATGATGACGCCGACGACCGGCAGGCGGTAGGCGGGCGCCGCGCCACGAGGGGCGGGCGCCGAACCTTCCCGCACAGGCGCGGCGACTTGCCCCGGAACGCGCGGGCGCAGTTGCGGCCCCGGCAGGCTGGCGAGGCGCGCGCGGATGTCGCCCGCTGCCTGAAGCTCGCTCATCAGCTCGCCGATATCGAGAGCGCGCTCGCCCAGCGCCAGTGCGCGTTCCGCTTCCACGCTCGCGCCGGAAGCCAGTCCACGCGCGGCGATGCGCTTTTCGGTTTCGAGCTGGCTCAGCGCGATCCGCTGTTGCGTCAGCCGCTCCCGCCCCAGTTTCATTGCCGCAGCCGCCTGCACCGCCATTTTGCGCAACTGGCGAGAGCGGACAAGGTCGGCCCGTAAATCCGCCGTCCGCTGCTGGATCACCGGCAGCACCTGCGCGAAGGCGGCGCGAATATGCACGGCGTCCGCTAGACTGCCCGGCTGGAGCAGCGCCAGCACCGGCGGGCGGCGCGATACGCTCTGCAACGCCGCGATCAGCCGCACCAGCGGCCCCTGTTTCGCCGCAAGCCGGGTGGACTGGTCGGCGATCAGCCGGTTGATGATGGCGATGCGCGCCACGCCTGCGCGCAGCTCCGCCTCGGTCTGCTGGATGCGGGCGGCGAGCGCGGCGGATTGCGCATTGAGCCGATCCGCCTGCGCCGTGGCGCTTTTCGCCCGCGCGTCCATTCGCTCGGAGAGGAGGCGGGATTGCGCCGCCTGCATGTTCGCCTGCCGCAACGCCTGCTGTTGCTCGGCGAGGCTGGTCGCCGCGCCGGTGACGATGAGGCGCTCGGCGGCGAGCGGGGTCATGATGGCCAGCGCACTGGCCGCCACTACCGTCGCAATCATGATCCGCCCCCAGCGCATTGCGCTATCCTTCCCGATGATAGGGGTGGTTGGCAAGGATCGATGTCGCGCGCCAGAGTTGCTCCGCCAGCATCGCCCGCGCCATTATGTGCGGCCAGGTCATGCGCCCGAAGGCGATCAGCAGATCAGCCTTGCTTCGTTCCTCATCGCCAAAGCCGTCCGCAGCACCGATCATCAGGCGGCATTCGCGCATGCCGGTGTCGCGCCAGCGGCCCAAGACTTCCGCAAATTCCATTGAGGAAAGCTGCTTGCCCTTTTCGTCGAGCAGCACATTGACGAAAGAGCTAGCGGCAGGCGGGGGCGGCTTCCCGCCGGTATCCGGGAGCTCGGTGATGCGCGTCGGCCAGCTCACGCGTTTCAGATAGCGCTCGACCAGTTCGGCTTCGGGCGAGCGCCCGATCTTTCCACGCGCGATGATATGCAGCAACATCGCGCGGTCTTATGATATTCCGCCTCTCGGCGGAAGTGCTTCGACTTCTGTCCACTCCCCCACCTGACCTCCCAACGACAGTATCCTATGGGAGGTTGGGTGGGGGAGCGGGCTGGTGCGGCA
>CAZLTO010000180.1:0-3675 GCA_964562475.1 uncultured Sphingobium sp.
TCGTGAGCGCCGCACCCTTGTTGCCGCGCTCTTCCTTGACGACCTGGATCAGCAGCACCTGGCGGCGCTTGATGACGTCCTGAATCTTGTAGCGGCGGCGCAGCGCCATACGGTTGCGGCGCAGCTCGTCATTGTGGTCGTCACCATTGCTGCCCTTGCGGCGGCGTGAAGAAGGGCGCGGACCACCTTCGGCGGCTTCCCCGTCTTCGCCCTCTCCGTCGGCATGCTCGGCATGGTCTTCGTCCTCGGACACGGCCGGTTCGGAGACATCCTCGTCGTCATAGTCTTCCTCGTCGCGCAGCGCGGCTTCCTGCGCGGCGTGCTCCGCCTCTTCGCGCAACAGCGCTTCACGATCTTCGCGCGGAATCTGGTAATAATCCGGGTGGATTTCCGAAAAGGCGAGGAAGCCGTGGCGGTTGCCGCCATATTCGACGAACGCCGCCTGCAACGAGGGCTCGACCCGCGTTACCTTTGCCAGATAGATATTGCCTTTGAGCTGTTTGTGCTCAGCGGATTCGAAGTCAAATTCCTCGATTCGGTTTCCCTTGACGACCGCGACACGGGTCTCTTCCCGGTGGCGCGCATCGATTAGCATACGCATGTTCATTCAGATAACTCCGGGCATGGGGCGGCGGGAGCGATGCTCTCCGGCGGGCCATGCGATTGATGAGGGGCAGATTGTGCCGCTGCGCCAGAGGCGCGTTGCGGGGCTGTGCCCGATTTTGATGGATAAGATTCGGAATATTCGTGTCTGCTGCAAGGGCATGGCCGGTCTTGATGCCGGGACCCGAAAGGCCCAACCGCGCGTCAAGCCCGGCGTGCCGGACTTCTGCGGATTGGGGTAAATGCCACATTACAACGTCAACCTGTCTAACAAGGGCGGGTTTCTGGAACAGTCCATTGCCCGGCCTTAACGGCGCGCTTTGCGTCCTGGCTTGTTGGAGGCCGACAGCATTGCACGCCACAAGAGCTAGCACCACTCATGACGGGGGGCAACACTCCCCCGATTTTTTGTTGGCGGCTCGGGGTGATAATCCGCCCTTCATGGTAAATTTTGTGTTAACGCGGCTGGACGCAGGGCCGTCAAGCGGCGAATAGTCGCTCCATGAATGCGTTTTCGGCTCTTGTTCCGGCGTTTCTGATCGCGCTGACCGGCGTATCCGCGCTTCCCGGCCATGACTCTGCCGCCGATTATGCTCGACCGCCCAAGAGAATGCATAGCATAACGGTGCATGTTGCACCGCCCGCCAAGGGGATGCCGCTGCCACCGATCAGCGGCCCCAAGGACGCCTCCCGGCCGCTGATCGTCATCGATGCAGGGCATGGCGGGCATGATCCAGGCGCGGCGAACCGAGAAAAAGGCTATAAGGAGAAGGACGTCACGCTCTCGCTCGCGATGGCGGTCAGGGACCGTCTGTTGCGGGATGGGCGCATGCGGGTCGCGCTGACCCGAAGCGACGACCACTTCCTACTCTTGCAGGAGCGCTATGACATCGCGCGTAGGCTGGGTGCGGATCTCTTTATCTCGCTCCATGCCGACGCGGCTGACAATGATTCTGCGCAAGGCGCGACCATTTATACGCTTTCCGAAACAGCGTCGGATCGCGAGGCGGCCCGTTTGGCCGCGCGCGAAAATCGTGCGGACGTCATTAACGGCGTCAATCTTGGAACCCAGGACAGCGCGGTCAATTCCATCCTCATCGATCTTTCCCAGCGAGAGGCGATGGCGCAATCCGCCGATTTCGCCCGGCTTCTTTATCGCGAGGCGGCGCCGTACGTGCCCTTCCGCAGCAATTATCATCGTTTTGCCTCGCTGGTGGTGCTGAAAGCGCCCGATATACCCTCGGTGCTGTTCGAGGCTGGCTATATCACCAGCGCGCAGGACATCGCTCGCCTTACATCCGCTGCGGGACGGGAGCGGATAGCGGGCGGCATATCGCGCGCCGTGGAGATCTATTTCGCACGACGCCTCAACGGGCCGTGAAACGGTCGCGTAGCCACTGGTCAACGACAGGATATTTGCCTACAGGCGTGTGCCATGAATGATGCCGAGGCCGGAACGACAAGCGAGAAGAGCTTCAGCTATCGCGTTACCAGACATGTGGGTGAGGCGCGCCTGATCCTCTCGCAACTATGGCGGAAGCTGTGGTTCCGGCGGGCGGCCTATGCATATGGCGCGCTGCTGATCGGTTTTATCGCCTTCTGGCTGATCTTCGCACGCGATCTGCCGGACGCTGCGGCACTGGCGGAATATGAACCGGCGCTCCCCAGCGTGGTGCGGGATGTGAACGGCGAGCCGGTCTACAGCTTCGCGCGCGAGCGCCGGGTTCAGCTCAATTACGACGATTTCCCGCCGCAGCTGATCCGTGCCGTTCTGTCGGCTGAGGACAAGACATTTTTCTCGCATCATGGCGTGGACATCACGGGCCTTGCGGGCGCGGTCGTCGACTATGTCTCGAAAATCGGCTCGGGCCAGCGCGCCAAGGGCGGATCTACCATCACCCAGCAGGTGGCGAAGAACCTGCTGCTGGGTGATGAATATTCGCCGACGCGCAAGATCCGCGAGATGATCCTCGCCTCGCGGATCGAGCGGGCGATGACCAAGCAACAGATACTGGAGCTTTATCTCAACCAGATATTCTTGGGGCGTAACGCCTATGGCGTGCAGGCCGCCTCGCGCGCCTATTTCAACAAGGATATCGGCGAGCTGAAGCTGCACCAGTTCGCCTTCCTAGCGATCCTGCCCAAGGGGCCGTCCAACTATCGCCCGGAGACCGAAAGCGGCCACAAGCGCGCGCTGGAGCGGCGCAACTGGGCGCTGGGCGAGATGAAGCAGAATGGCTGGATCACCGACGCGCAATATCGCGATGCTATTGCCCGCCCGCTCGATACCGTGGCGCAGCTCGGCACCCTGTTCGACAGCGAGAAAGCGAGTGCGGGCGGCTATTATATGGAGGAAGTGCGTCGCCGCCTGATCGACAAGTTTGGCGAGACGGAGAAGGATGGGCGCAACAGCGTCTATGGTGGCGGCCTGTGGATCCGCACGCCGTTCAGTCCTGACATTCAGCGCCGCACCCGCGATGCGCTGCGCAACGGCCTACTGCGCTACAGCAGCGGGTATGGCTGGTCCGGCCCGATTGCGACGATCGAGATGGACGACCAGTGGCGCAGCCGCTTTGCCAGCAGTTTCAAGAGCGTCGACTATCAGGATTGGAAGGTCGCGGTAGTGGTGTCGAAGGATCGTGGCGGCGCGCAGCTTGGCCTCTCCGGCGGCAGGACTGGCACACTCCCTGCTGGCTATGCGCAGATGCCTTATCGCAAGATCGGCGGACCGGCATTCAACGCATTGAAGCCTGGCGACATGATTGTGGTGAAGCCAATGGGCGGCGGCACCTATGCGTTGCGCTCGGTGCCCGAAGTCTCCGGCGGCATGATGGTGGAGGCGGTGCGCACGGGGCGCATCTATGCGATGCAGGGCGGGTTCGACTCCAGCCTCTCCTCCTATAATCGCGTGACGCAGGCGCAGCGCCAGCCGGGATCGACGATCAAGCCGTTCGTCTATGCGGCGGCGCTGGACAATGGCATGACGCCCGCGACGATCATCGTCGATGGGCCGTTCTGCGTGTGGCAGTCCGCCTCGTTGGGGCAGAAATGCTTCAAGAATTTCGATGCTGG
>CAZLTO010000181.1:0-3641 GCA_964562475.1 uncultured Sphingobium sp.
AATCGGTCGCCGCTGTTTCCGGCGATATGGTCGATTGCGAGACCATGTATGCCGCGCGCGCGCTGGTGAAGTCGCTGGGCGGCAAGATGCTCGAAGGTCGGCAAACGGGCCTCGCCTATGATGTGTCGAGCCTCTCGGCGGTCAATTTCAACAGCACCATCGCGGGGATCGAGACGGCGGACGTGATCCTGCTCGTCGGCACCAACCTCCGCTGGGAAGCGCCGCTCATCAACACGCGGGTGCGGAAAGCCATCAAGAAGGGCGCGAAGGTTTACGCCATCGGGCCGCAGCATGATCTGACGTATAAATACGAGTGGCTGGGCAACGATGCATCGCTGCTCGCCAAGCTGCCAAAGGCGGTGGTGGATAGCTTCAAGGGCGCGCAACGCCCGCTGATGATCTGTGGCGGCGGCATCCTCGCCAAGGACGGCGCACATGGCGATGCGCTGGCGTTGGTGGACACGCTTGGCCTGATCAGGGACGGCTGGAACGGCTACAACGTGCTTCACTTCGCCGCCGCCGCCAGGGGCGGGGTGAACCTCGGTTATGCGACCCAAGGCGGGGTCAAGGCGGTCGCCGCCGCCAAGCCGAAGCTGCCGTTCTCGCTCGCCGCTGACGAGGTGGACTATGCGCAGTTCGCGGATAGCTTCAAGGTGTTCATCGGCCATCATGGCGATGCGGGCGCCCACGCGGCGGACGTGATCCTGCCGGGCGCTTCCTATGCCGAGAAGGCGGGCACCTATGTTAATCTGGAAGGGCGCGTGCAGCGCGGCGACAAGGCGGTGTTCGCGCCGGGCGACGCGCGCGAGGACTGGGCAATCCTGCGGGCGCTCTCCCAGGTGCTCGGCAAGACGCTGCCGTTCGACAGTTTCGACGAGCTGCGCGCGAAGATGTTCGCGGACGTTCCCGCGCTGGCGACCGAGGGGCTGGTGAATTACGGCTGGTCCGCCCCCAAGCTGCCGACCGGCGCATCCGGCGAATTCGGCTCGCCAATCAAGGATTACTACCTCACCAATGCTATCTGCCGCGCCTCGCCCACGATGCAGCGCTGCTCGGCGGAATTGCTGCACGGTGAGCCTCAAGCGGAGGCCGCGGAATGACCGCCTTCTTCCAATCCTATGGCATGCCGTTCGAGGCAGCGTGGCTGCTCTCGACCATCATCGGTATCCTCCTGATCGCGCTGCCTCTGATGCTCGCCGTCGCGATGATCATCTATGCCGACCGCAAGATCTGGGCGGCGATGGCGCTGCGGCGCGGGCCGAACGTCGTCGGTCCCTTCGGGCTTCTTCAATCGTTTGCGGATGGCCTCAAGGTCTTCCTGCAAGAGACGATCATCCCCTCCGCCGCGAACAAGGGCTTGTTCCTCATCGCGCCGATCATCACTTTCACCGTCGCGCTGATGGCGTGGGCGGTGGTGCCGTTCGACGTGGGCGTGGTGCTGGCGGACATCAATGTCGGACTACTGTATATTCTCGCGATCAGCTCGCTCGGCGTCTATGGCGTCGTCATTGCTGGCTGGGCGTCGAACTCGAAATACCCGTTTTTCAGTGCCATGCGCGCGTCGGCTCAGATGATTTCCTATGAAGTCTCGATCGGCTTCATCCTCATCTGCGTGGTGCTGTGGGCGGGCAGCTTCAACCTTTCGACGATCGTCGAAAGCCAGAAGGGCTATTACGGCTTCCTGAACGGCAACGGCTTCAACCCGCTGATGTTCCCGATGGCGGTGATGTTCCTCATCTCCTCGATGGCAGAAACCGCGCGCGCGCCGTTCGACCTCACCGAGGCGGAGAGCGAACTGGTCGCCGGATACCAGACCGAATATTCGAGCATGGCCTTCGCGCTCTACTGGCTCGGCGAATATGCCAACGTCATCCTGATGTGCGCCTTGAACGCGATCCTGTTCTGGGGCGGCTATCTGCCCCCGGTCGACTGGGCGCCGCTCTATCTGGTGCCGGGCATAATCTGGCTGTTCGCGAAGATATTGTTCTTCTTCTTCGTGTTCTCATGGGTCAAGGCGACCGTGCCGCGCTATCGCTATGACCAGCTCATGCGGCTGGGCTGGAAAATCTTCCTGCCGACCTCGCTGTTGTTCGTGTTCCTGGTGAGCGGCTTCCTCATGCTGACAAGGTATGGGGGATGATACTCACGATAGTTTTATCACTGATTCTACAGACATCGAGTCCTGCCCCCGATGCGGCAAAAGATTTGTCGCAGTATCAAGGCTTGTCGTGTGTATTCACAAAGCGTGATGACAAATCGCAGCCGGCCAAGTTCAGTTCATTCGATCTCACCTATGCCAAGCGCGACGGAGGCGATCGGAAGGCGAGTGATCCGGACAATGTTTTCCCGGAATGGGAAACTGCGTCGATCGTTGTTGAGGGCAACGCGCTGCGGCTGGAGCAGACGATCAATGGACGCTATAGCAGTCTATACACAAAACCATCCGGTCTAATGAAGGATGGTGATCTGGCGCTCATTTCTGAAGGCGTAGATCGTAAGTCGGCAGATTACAAATATCTGGGAAGATGCACTCGCGTCGATTCCGTTGCTGATATCATGACAAAGCGAGACGGCGAATGAGCCTCAGTTATTACATCAAATCCTTCACCCACCTTCGTCGTGCCGGACTTGATCCGGCAGCCCGCTTGGCTTGTACCGGCGCTCTGAAGAACAGCGGGACCCCGGATCAAGTCCGGGGTGACGGACAAGGAGCGTTTGCATGATCGCCCACTACATCAAATCCTTCACCCTCTGGGAGTTCGTGAAGGCGCATTGGCACATCGAAATGGTGACTTGCTATGGCGCTCATTGATCTCCTGATCCTCGCCGCCGCCGTCGCTCAGGCGCCCGGCGCAGGCGAAATCGTGGCCGAGACGCTCGATCCCTCGACGCCTGCAAGGACGCTCGACTGTACCGTCAGCAAGGCCGTCAATATCGACCTCAGCAAGGATCAGCGTCCCGAAGACCTGCGTTATGAGGGCAATTATGCTCTCGCTTTCGCACTGCCCGCCGCGGCTGATGCGGAAACCGGGAGCTATGTCGTGACGAAAGATGAAGCCGGTCTGTTCGGCGCGCCGCCGGTGAAATTTGCCCGGGTTGCCGACACTTGGCCCGATCGGACGGAAATGGCGGTAGGCTCGCCAGCAGGCATATTGTTCGCGGTCATCGGCGGTATCGACAAGACGCTGGGACGCGCCAACCTGACCGTCAGCCGGATGAAACAAGAGGGAGGCATCGATCCGTCCTTTCTCTATCAGGGCACATGCCGGGTGAGCAGCGGCCCGGCCGCCGGGAGCAAAGCCCAATGAGCATTTCCCACATCATCAAATCCTTCACCCTCTGGGAGTTTGTGAAGGCGCATTGGCTGACCTTGAAATATTTCTTCAAGCCCAAGGCGACGATCAACTATCCCTATGAGAAGAACCCGATCTCGCCCCGCTTCCGCGGCGAGCATGCGCTGCGCCGATACCCGAACGGAGAAGAGCGCTGCATCGCGTGCAAGCTGTGCGAGGCGATCTGCCCGGCGCAGGCGATCACGATCGAGGCGCAACCGCGCGAGGATGGCAGCCGCCGCACCACGCGCTATGACATCGACATGACCAAGTGCATCTACTGCGGCTTCTGTCAGGAAGCCTGCCCGG